>JBBRUH010000259.1:0-8252 GCA_038248005.1 Cytophagales bacterium
ACTAATACCTCATTAGCTCCTACGACTTCATATAGATTTACATTGCCTGTGAGAGTAGTGTTGGTTAACTCATAATCTACAGGTGTATTTACTAATACTGTAATCTGAAAGCCATTAATAGCAACTCCTATAGCTCCATTTGCTGGAGTAGGACCTGAGAAAAATGCTTCATTGGACTGAGCAGGGGTAACGGTAAGTGTAATCTCAAAATTAGCTGCCTCATACCCACCAGCAGTTGCTGTGATACTGGCTGTGTAAGTACCAGAAGTAAGCCCAGTAGCATTTATTTCAAAATCGAAATTAGTATTAGTAGTAAATGAAAGATTATTAAGTGGACTGCCATTGATAGTAAGCCAAGTTACAGGATCAAAGGATGAAGCATCTAGTGCATTCAAAGTAACCATTTGATTATTAATACCATTATTTGTTATAATCGTATTATTCAATGAGCCATTTCCACTTACAGGAAGTGTTAGTGTGTTATTAGCTTGCTGAAACAAAAGAGAGACTGGCTGTGGACCTGAAACCTCGATAGCAGAGACAATAGCACTATTAACTGAAGCTGTAAAGTTGATATTAAGCACCCCATCATTTACTGTAATTCCTGAAAAAGTTTTGATAGAAGCTGTGGCAGGCCCTACATCCGCATTCAAATCATAATTAGTAAGTAAACCTTGTCCATTTTCAATATTTGCACTGAAAACTCTACGTCCAGGACCTCCTTGATTTACACCTCCTCCAGGTGCTCCAAAATAAGGCTCCATCATCAGTAGTCTTACGGTATAAATACCATCTTCTGAAACAGGAATATTGTAACTGAATGGAGCACCATTATTACCATATCTGTAAGTTCGGAATAAATCGTCTTCTGTAGTACCTGCTACATTAAAAGTCTTAGAACTACCCAAGCCACCACTAAAAGAATTATCGGCAGCCCATACATTACTCCCTGCATCTGTGTAATTAGGCCCGTTAGAGTTGATTCTTTTAAAAGTAATCTCTGGGACGGAATTAGATGGCTTTACACCACTCAATACATACATATAATCCTGATAATCACCATTATTGGCATCTTCAAAACAAATAAGGTATTGATTAGGAACAAGGTTTCCTTGGCGATTTTTAAGAGGATAAGTACGCACACGGTGCTTACTGCCTGTGCCTGGTGCTGTGCTTGGTGGATCACTCGGCGTATTGAGGGCATCTTCTGTAAAGCTATCACGACCAAAATGAGCTGATCTGATATAAATACCAAACGCTGCCGTACCAGGGTCAAACTGTGTATTTCCACTTAGTAACTTAGGTAATAAAGTTTGATGCTCTGGTTTCTGACCAGAAAGAACAAATGTTTGGTTGAGTGTGGGAGTCCCATTATTATTGGTGTACCAACCTGTCGGAAGAGGTTCTACTGGAGAGTAGCGAGCTACGGGGGTAAGTGTAACAGTGTTATTTCCAGACTTTTTGAAAGTTTGTACATCTACTTCTTCACCAGCAAGGTCAGTACTCATATTAATAAGTCCTGCAGCTAGGGCACTATCGCTACTTCCAAACTGAAAATGAACTGGGGTCAAGCCAGTCCAACCTACATTAATATTATAACCTAAGGCATCTACAACTTGTGATAATGTAGGCTCATTATATCCTCCAAAGCCAGCAGTACTTATTCCATACAGATTTACTACAAGGCTAGGGTTACTAACATCATTACTTACAAAGGTAATAGAGCCGTCTAGGCGACCTATATTACCAGCACCAGGTGCAAACCTAATCTCAAAATCTTGTGATTGTCCAGAAGCTATGACCTCAGGAAAACTGTGATTAGAAGAAAGACTGTATCCTGAACCTATTAAACTAGCTGATGATATATTTAAGTTTGTATTACCTGTATTCTGGACAGTGATACTCTTAATTTCTATGGTGTGCTCAGGAGAAGAGGGATCAAAGGCAGTAGGGTATGATTGATCTATTGTACTAAAAATCAACTCATCTGTATTTGCCTCTATTTGAGGAGCAAATATGGTGAGTTGCTTTGTATCCTTGAGATGATTAACAATTGGTTGAGCTTCTACCTTTGTCTTCATTTTAAGAAGCCATGATAGAGGTGAGAGTTCATTCAAATTGGCGAATTTACCTTGAGCAGTAAATGATGATAAAACTGCCAATACCATAATTCCTAAGAAAAGAAAGCCTTTCCTAGAGAAAAAGGTGAGTTGCTTGTTAATTTGGTTAAAGTATAACATAGTTCTAATGTTGGATTTTGGATTCAGATTTTAGTAAGAAATATTAATATCGATATTTTTGATGGAGTATGCTAATATATCCTTTATTTCTTGATGAAGTAACTTTTTAGAGGATATTTAACTTTTCAGCATCAATTGTTACAAATTTTCAATATCTAACACTTTCTTACCTTTGCCTACGCACGTATTATCGAATGTAGTACCAATTAACTAATACTCTGTAAATCAACATATTAATCAGGGTAAAAACTGGTTTTTTTCTCTATTATAGACTATTTTTCTTATTATGGGAATACAAGTATTCATATTTACTTTAAATGTGTTATAGTACAAATTTTCAAACAAAGCATCATTAATATATAAGATTTATGGTTTGTTAGTACATTACAATAAAATTATCTTATTTTACTATTTCTATCAAGACAATGAAAATCATACTTGTCCAAGTACTTTTTATATCATTTCTCATAGTCAAAATCATTATTTTCTAGATAATTTTCACTAAAATTGAATTTTAAAGTACTTATATTTTCAATAATTTTGGGACTTAACTTTGTTGATTTATTTGATATTGTAAAGTACTTGTATTCTAAAATTAGTTATAGTCTCTTTTTAAATATTTAAAATCTTAATACTCTCATTTTGAAACACCTTTAATAAAAAACTATGTCTATTTTTTTTAAACTTCTTTTTACTTCTTTTTGGCTTCTACTATTTGTTAGTACTGGCTTAGCTCAAAGTGTATTTATCCCTCTTAATTCAGATTATCATCATTTGATAGAGCGTTATGAGATTAAATCAGGACAATCTATCAATGGATGGGCTTCTCAACTAAAGCCTTTTCCTCGAAAAATCATTGCTGAACATGCGGATAGTCTTTGGGCTGATATTCCCGAACTCTCCAAATCAGATAAGTTTAATCTTGATTATTTTAAATATGATAACTGGGAATGGTCTAAAACTGATTCGGGAGATAGTGAAAAGCCTGTTTTTAAGCATTTTTATCGAAAAAAAGCAAGCCTTTATCATGTCAAAACCAAGGATTTGATTCTCCAAATCAATCCCGTATTGTCTGGTTTCGTGGGCAAAGAAAGAGACAATGATAATACACTTTATATGAATACAAGAGGGCTTGAAATCAGAGGTGTATTGGCTGATAAGATTGGCTTTTATAGCTTTGTAACAGATAATCAGGCTGACTTTCCTAATTATGTTCTTAATCAAATTAATGCCTTAGATGCTGTTCCTAATGAGGGATTTTATAAGCAAAATGGCACAGGAGTAGATTTTTTGACTGCAAGAGGCTATCTTTCTTTTGATGCTTTAAAAGATATTATGAATGTGCAATTTGGCTATGATAAAAACTTTGTGGGCAACGGCTACCGTTCTATGATTCTATCTGATTTCTCAAGCAATTATCTTTTCTTAAAGCTCAATACCAATGTATGGAAACTCAATTATCAAAACATTTTTGCTCAGTTAGTCGCAGATAATCCACTTGCAGATGGTCTTTATCCTGTGAAGTATTTTGCAATGCATCATTTAAGCATTAATATTACCAAAAATCTCAATGTGGGTTTATTTGAGAACATTGTTTTTAATCGTGGAGATACGCTCAGTAATCAAAATGGCACTTTTGATTTGCGTTACCTCAATCCTATGATTTTTTACCGTGCCATTGAGCAACAGGCAGGTAGCCCTGATAATGTAAATTTAGGGATAGATTTTCGCTGGAATTTTCTCAAAAGGTTTTCTCTCTACGGACAGTTTCTGATTGATGAACTGGTGATTGCTGAGGTACGCCGAAGTGACGGCTGGCGTGGCAATAAACACGCTCTCCAGCTTGGCTTAAAATACATAGATGTAGCAGGCATAGATAATCTAGATATGCAAATAGAAATGAATCTGGCGAGACCTTATACCTATTCTCATAACTTTCTATACTCTGAATACAGTAATTATAATCAGCCATTGGCTCATCCCTTGGGAGCTAATTTTTATGAATACATCGGTATCTTGCGTTATCAGCCTACCCCTCGTCTTCAGCTTGCAGGTAAAGCCATTTATGCTAAGTATGGTACAGATGAAGGTGGCTCTAATTGGGGACAAAACATATTTTTGAATAATTCTGATTTTGAACAGGAGTATGGCAACGAGATAGGACAAGGAGTAGAAACCAAGCTATTGTTTATGGATTTTACAGCAACATGGCAGCTTTTTCACAATGTATTCATTGATCTGAAACAACTCTACCGTAAAATAGATAGCTCCATTGAGGCTCGTAACAATACTACCCTCTTCACAAGTCTTCACTTTAGATGGAATCTCTCTCAGAGACTTTATGATTTTTAGATTAGAATACAAGAATATATATATAATTTCATAAAAAAAGCCTTAAAATCTAATTTTAAGGCTTTTTTTATTTCTTATATACTCTGTAAATGTGAAGGTCTTTTTTGGAGGTAGTTTAGAAACTTTTCCCCATATACTTTTTTAAGGTAATTATAGGCTTCTTTTTTTGCAAATTCTGTGTTTTGAAGAGAGTAGAATATTTCATCTACCATTCTTTCAAAATCTGGTTCGCTTATCATAGGGTTATGGTTTAGTTTGGTGGCGTTATAAAGTTTATTTTTACTTACTAAGTAATATAATAAAAAATATGCCAAAAAATCATCCCAATGATAAAAAAGTAATACTATTATTTATTCTTCAAAAAAGCCTACCATCGCCTTAATTAAACCTTTTTAGAAATTAATAAAAAGTAAAAAGGATAATCATACAAAAGTAAGAAAAACCTAAATTATTCCATATTTAAGAGATAATCTTCAAAAAGATACTAGCTAAGACGTACTTTGGGGTCAATAGTAGCATAGAGAATATCTACTAAAATATTGATAATCACAAAGATAAAGGCAATAATGATAGTAGCTCCCATTACTATAGGAAGGTCAAGTGTTTCTACAGCTCTAATCGTAGTGCGTCCGAGTCCTTTCCAATTAAAGACATACTCTATAAAGAAAGCACCAGCCATTAGTGAAGCTAACCATCCTGAGACTGCTGTAATCACGGGGTTAAGTGCATTTTTAAGTGCGTGTTTGAAGATTACTTGATGAAAAAGCAAGCCTTTGGCTTTGGCAGTACGGATATAATCTTGTGAAAGTACCTCAAGCATAGAACTACGGGTAAGCTGCACAATGATAGAAAGAGGACGCAATGCAAGGGTAATGGTAGGCAAAATCAAATTGCGGAGTTGTAACTCTCTTTGCCCCGTAAACTGATTAAGTTCCCAAAGAGAACCTGTGAGCTTTAGCCCAGTATAATCTGAAAGATAAAAACCAAAGATAGTAGAAATTAAAATAGCAGCTACAAAAGAAGGGACAGAAATCCCTAATACTGAAACGGTTACCAGTGTGTAATCTACCCAAGTATTTTGCCGAAGTGCTGCAATTACTCCAAAAAACATCCCAATAATAGTCGCAAAAAACATCGCTACAATTGCTAAAACAAGCGTGCCTTGTATATCTTCAAATAAAATCTCATCTACTCTTTTATTAGTCTGATAGGAGCGTCTTAAATAAGGAGTTTTAGAAACTACAACTTTATTTCCAAACTCAAATAAAGGATTGTATCCATATTTTTCTTGTGATTTTGGTGTATTGGAATGAATACTTATAGGAAATAAATCATTGAGATAATAGCCAAACTGATAGATAGTAGGCTGGTCTAGCCCTAGTTCTTCGGTAAGGTTTTTACGTGTTTCAGCATCACCTCTTGGCCCTAAAATAGCAGCTACAGGATCACCTGGAAGCACATAAAAAAGAGTGAAGATGACTACGATTACTCCGAAAATAACCAGAAAACCGTAACTAAGCCTTTTAAGTATAAAATAAATCATATTTTATCTATCCTGTTTAAACTTTTTATGAGTAATCATTCAAATTTACTCATTTCTCAAAAATAAGAATTGTATTGCAAAAACCTTGCATATCCTGCTTGATTTATTACTTAAAATAATTAGCATCTGGCAAATCATTGTAATGCCATTTATTCATTACTACTCCATTTTTAAGATACATCACCCCTGGATTGGAGCGAATCATCGTTTTTAGCACTGTTTTATCCACAAAATAATAAGGCAAAGAGAATTGCTCTTGTGTCCTAAATGCTTCATAAGTCTGATAATCAGTGGCAGTAAGTACCCAAGGTTTCACCTTAGTTGCTTCTAAGGCTCTCCCAAGTTGCTCTATTTCAGATATAAAAGCCACATTGGTTCGCTGGGCATCAGGAATAATGACAAGTAGTTTTTCACCTTCAAATGTCTGTGCCGTGATGTCTTCCCCATCTTTGTTGCTTACATTGAAATCAGTGATTTTTGCCAATACTTCAGGATTTAAGAGTGGTCTTTCAAAAGACTTGTATTTATATTTGGTTGTGTCACTATATTTATTATCCCAAGTTTCAAAAGATACATCTTCACTTGTTTTGAGGTCCGTATAAGTGTATTTATCCTTTCCATATTTAAGTTCGGCAGAGTTTTCCATATTGTTAGGAATACTAGCCCCGATGTGATATGCTCTAAAATCTATTGGAGGTAAATGATTCACAGCATATACTGCAAGCCCAAAAGAAGCAATCGTGGCTGTGAGCGATACTCCAAATTTCAGCCAGCTTGGCTGAGGTGAGCCTAGTGGGTTTCGCTGGAAGAGTAAGGTAGAAATCAGCACCACTAAAATCACATCTTTGGTAAATGACTGCCACGGCGTGAGCTTAATGGCATCTCCAAAACAGCCACAATCTGTAACTTTATTAAAATAGGCTGAATAAAAGGTAAGAAAAGTAAAAAAGATGATGGTAAAAAACAATGACCAAATCGTAAACTTCACCCTATGCAATATCAGTAAATTAGCTCCTAAGACTACCTCTAGCACACTTAAAAAGATAGCCAAAGAAAGACTGTAGGGCATTAAAAATTCCCAAAAGCCACTAAATGCCGCCAAACCTAAGGAGGTATCAGAAGCAAATACTTCAAAATATTCTTCTAGTTTTATTTCTGTTCCCATGGGGTCATTGAGCTTTATCAAGCCCGAAAATATAAATAAAACTCCTACAAAAAACCTAATAATGTGATTTAGTATTTTCATGTTACTTTTATTGTTTAGCCTGCATTTTAATCAAACAAAAAACAGAATAATTAATCATATCTTGATAAATAGACTCTACTCCTTCTGAAACCAGTGTTTTTCCTGCATTGTCTTCTATCTGCTTGATACGCAGTAGTTTCATCAAGATTAAATCGGTCATAGAGCTAATACGTATATCTCGCCAAGCCTCTCCATAGTCATGGTTTTTATTGCTGAGTAGTTGGCTATTTTTCTCTACTTTTTCATCATATAACTTGCCTAAAGTATCCCAATCTAGCTCTAGAGGTGCATTTTCAGCAAGGTCTGTCTGAATCAAAGCCATCAAGCAGTAATTAATAATCCCAATAAATTCCTCTTCAATATTTTCAGGGATTTTTTGCTCCCCTTTTTCTTGAATAGAACGAATTCTTTTGGCTTTAATATATACCTGGTCAGTGATAGAAGATAATCTTAAAATACGCCAAGCAGAACCATAGTCTTGGTGTTTTTTTTCAAAAAGCGTTTTGCAATGCTTTAATATTTCTTCAAATGATTCTAAAGTAGATTTTTGCACTTTTGGCTTTTTAGATATACATACAATCAATCATGCAAATTTGAATAAAACTATTGAAAGTTTCAATTTTTAAGTCTTTTCATTTCATTACAAGGCGTTAAGTCTTTGTTAAATTTTAAACGAATAGTATCAAAAAACATAAAAAACATAAAAATTTCCTACCTTAGCTTTAAATAAATCCTTTTATGAAAAAAGTATTTTTAATCATCGGAGTCATCTTATTAATCATCCTAGGAGCTCTATTTGGAATCAGAACTTATACCAAATCTTTTAGCCCTTCTAATAAATTGGCTTTTAATGATGCAGGTGTAGAAGGCT
>JBBRUH010000260.1:0-8244 GCA_038248005.1 Cytophagales bacterium
AGTATAATTCTGGAAAGAACTATCAATGATGTACCTATTCCTGATAAAAGGCATATTAAGAAAGTGCCGTCTATTTTTTTCCAAAAATCAGCCCATTTACCTGTAAAAAATAATTGAATAGCTTTTACATCAAAAGAGCGGATTGCTTCAATCAGCCGAGCATAAATTCCTGTAATGAGGGCAATTGTACCACCAGAAACACCTGGAACGGCATCTGCCGCTCCCATAACGATTCCACGAAGGAAAATAAAAAATAATTGGCGAGGTTGGTTCATTAGATTAAGAGATTGAGTGAAGAAGAGCTTGAGCGACTCATTAATCTCCCAAGCTCTATATTATAAGGTGAAAATATTATTATCTCTAGAATGCGAGATAGAGAAAATATATTTCTATTTATTTTTGATTTAAAAAATGGTCAAAAGTGTCTCCTCTTAGCCCTAAACGTACAGTCTCAAGCGGAATGATTTCATTGGTAGCGATATTGCCAAGATTTACATTTGCACCTATCAGCTTCACAAACCACACTTGTTGTGATTTTTGAGGAGCTTCCCAGATAATTTTTTCACTTGGAATTTTGGTGAGGATTTCTTGCACAAGCCCTGAGCGAACTTCGCCAGAGGAGCGAAATAAACCAACTGTTCCACTTTCACGAGCTTCACCGATTACTTTCCAAGAGCCTGCGTCTAGCTCGGCTTGCATAAGTTCTATCCATTTGTAAGGAGGGATAATTTTTTCTACATCTTTAGAGCCTACTTCTGACAAAACCTGTACTTGTGTAGCCAATGTTTTGATATAATTACATTTTTCTTCGTGCTCAATCTCAATAGAACCATCCGAAACCTCAGCCAAGGGGATTTGGTATTTATCCAATACCTTGCGGTATTCATCAAATTGATCTCTGATGATAAAAGCCTCAAAGAGAGTTCCTCCAAAATAGAATGGAATATTTGCCTGACGATATACCTCTAATTTTTCTTGAAGATTTGCAGTTACATAAGAAGTAGCCCAGCCTAATTTAACTATATCAATATACTCGCCCGAAGAGTTAATCATATCTTCAGCTTCACGTACACTTAAGCCCTTGTCCATGACCATGGTTAAGCCTTCATTTCTTGGCTTTTGGGCTCTCTCAGGTAGATTTTTTAAAAAGTAATTACTCATTTGATGATTAGGAGTTTAATTTATTAAAATAGAGAATAAATCTCAGCTATATTGCTTCTTTCTTTCTAAGCAATCAGCTTGCAATTTAATAGATATTATCTGTTTTTAAATTGTTCAATTATTTTATAGAGTGCTTTTTGGCTTTCTAGTCTAGGAAAAAACTCATACAGTTCTTTATGTGCTTCGTAATTGAGCGTGAGTGCTATCTCTAGCTCATCCATGGCTTCTTGATAATTTCCCATGCTTAGTGTATAAGCTACTGCCCTATAATGGAGTGAAGCATTTTCGGGACATTCACCTATACCTTCTCTGATAAGTTCTAAGGCTTGGATTTCATCTCCTTGCTCATAATATAGTTTGGACCAGTTGAGCCATAGGCGGGCATTGGTAGTGCAGACTTTCTCAGCTTGGCTGTAAGCCTCTATACTATTGACTACATTGCCAAGGTTAAATTCACTATCAGCAATGGCTATCCAAAAAATTTCATTTTGAGGGTTAATTTGTGCTGCTTTCTTAAAAAAATACAAGGCTTCATACCATTTTTGTTGTGCAAAGAGGCAAGCACCTACACCATACCAAGCATCTTCCCACTCTTGCTCTAGTTTGATAGCTGCTTTGTAGTTAATGACAGCTGATTCATAGTCTTCTTGTTTTTCATAACAAGCACCTAAGCAGCAGTATAAATCGGGGTCTTCTTCACAATATTCAAGTGCTTGTGTATAAGTTTTTTGAGCATCTACATAGTTCTTCATATCCATGTAGGTATGACCCATCTCTATATATGCTAGGTCAAAGTCTTCTTTAATCATGGTGGCATAATCAAAGGCTTGTAAGGCTTTGCCATATTCATTCATCTTGCCATGAAAAAGCCCTAGGTTATACCATGCAAAATAAGAATAAGGGTCTTTATTTACGAATTCATCATAAAAACCAAAGGCATTAGGCAATTCTCCTAGTATATCTAAGCAGTAATTAAGCTCATAGACTGCATGTTCTTGTGAGGCATTGAGTTCAATGGTTTTTCTATAATGAATGATGGCTTCTTGGTAGTTTCCAGAAGACTGATATGAAAATCCAATCCTAAAATGAGCTTCTTCTGACTCTGAATCTTCTTCTAATATTTTTTCTAATAGGTCAATACTTTTTTGAAAATATCCTAAGGCAGAGTATAGCCCTTCGATAAAAAACAAAAAGTCTTTTTCATAAGAGTATGCTCCTATCAAATCATCAGCTAATAATATAGCTTCTGAAACTCTATCTGTATGTACTAATATTTCTAATTTTGCTTGCTTAGGCTCTATTGAAAAAGGATGTTGCTCTATAGCCCACTCACAGGCAATAAGTGCTCTATCCCATTTTTGTTTATTTCTGTAGTGTTCTATGATTTTTTCAAAAGCTTCTAATTCTAAATAAATTGATTTATCTTCAAAAAGCACTCTTTCAAAGTTTTGGATGAGTGTTCGGTTATTTTCTTGGCTCGGGTTGCTCGACATTTTTTTTAATTTAGATAAAAGTAAAGAAGTGATTTATATTTCAGAAATATAAATAAAAGGCAAATTCTTCAAGTTTGATACAAGACACACTGTCTATTATCTACTCCCTAACTTCTATACTTGGATTTATTGAATAACAAAAAACAGTGTATTGACTTTTATTTTTACTTAATTCTAACACAGAATTAACATAGCACCTTAATTATCAATACTTTACTAATGCATGAGTCATTCACTAATTTTTTTTGGTTAATTATATTTTTCTCCTTTCCATTTTGTAGATAAGTAGATGACCAAAATTAGTTTATACTTTAATCTTGTCATAAAAAACTGATTAGCAGTATTTTACTAAGCTAACTCATCACTCATTATTTATAACTTATTACTTAATAGCTTTTATGAAGTATTATTTTTTTCAAAATTACAATGAAATTACTGATTTCTTGCAAGTCCATATTTTTTTATCAGTTCCTCACAAGTCCATTGTATGCTTTCGGGAAGGGGTTTAAAGTCAATCCCTAATTTACGAATTGCTTTTTGATTATCATATTGAGATGCTTTTTGAGCCATAGTAGCTGTCTCACGAGAGATAAAAGGTGCTTTACGAGTAATGAGAGAGACTAGATAAGCAACTCGCCAAGCTATCCCTGCCCAAAAAGGGCTAATTAGTTTTGAAGGAGCTTTTTTGGAAAAATTCTGGGCAATATGATTAAAAAAATCTTGATAAGACATAGAGTTACTGTTCAGTATGAAACGCTCACCAGTAATCTCTGAGAGTACTCCTTTATAGACGGATTCGGCTACATCTCTCACATCTACTGCATTGACAGAGCCTTCGGTATAATATTTTTTTTCACGCCAGACATACCTAAAAAGCTGAGTACTACTTCTAGTCCAATCGCTAGGCCCTAACACTACTGATGGATTCACTATCACTGTTTTTAGTCCTTCTGCCTGTCCACGCCATACTTCTACTTCGGCAAGGTATTTAGTTTTGCTATAGTGCGTATTAAGGTCTGAGTCTTCCCAAAGCACATTTTCGTGAATTACATCCGTATTTTTGGGTTTGCCCAAGGCTGCTATGGAGCTAATGTGACAGAACTTAGCTATAGGGTATTTGAGTGCAACATTGACCAAGTTATGAGTTCCTTCTACATTGGTATGATACATCTCTTGTCTTTCACTCGGTACAAATGAGACTAAAGCGGCACTGTGAACTATATATCTTATGTCTTGTAGATATATCTCTAAGCGAGGAATATCAAATAAATCACCTTCTACCCATTCTAAATTAGAATGTTGCAAGAGTGTATCATTTTTTATATCTCGTGTAAGAGCCCTAATTTGGAACCCTTCTTCTAAAAATCTTTGGATGATAAAATTACCAATTAGACCACTCCCTCCTGTAATAAACAACATATCTTTTAAATAATTACAATTAAAATGAATGGATAATAATGAAAGTAAAGCAGACTCAGGTAGCTTTATAATGTATTATTTAAAATAGAATCTAGTGAAAGCTTCTGAAAACTAGAAGATTGCTCAAAAGTTTTATGTAGTTGTTGTAAATGTCCTATCTTGTGGCAGTCAGTTCCTACAAAACTTACCCAACCTTTATCAGCTATTTTGTTTGCTAAATCTTTGGCAGCCTTGCCATAATAGCCGTTAAATGAGTTAAGGTTTAACTGTAGTTTAACTCCTTTTTCATAAATCTTAGTGAGTAAGCCAAAATCTGACTGCAGATAACTATATCTCTCTGGATGTGCAAAGACTGGCTGAAGTCCTTGTGCTTGCATCTCAAAAATAATTTCAAAAAGCTGTCTGGGTACATCCATAAAGCCAGTCTCAAACAAGATATATTTTTGACCAAAAGTAAGTAGTTCTTCTCCTTTCCTTATTTTATGAATAAACCATTCATCAAAATAATACTCAGCAGCTGCTTCTATTTCTACTTTTATATTATTTTCTTGAAGAGCTACTTTGAGTAAAGCTAGTTTTTCTCTGATGATAGAAGGTGTATTACGGTAGAAATCACCCATGACATGAGGAGTCGTAATGAGCTTCTGGTAGCCCATTTTTTCAAAAATCTTGATAAGCTCTATAGATTGGGCAAGATTAGCACTCCCATCATCTATCCCTGGAAGTAAATGAGAGTGAATATCTACCTTAAAAGGTGAAGGTGCATAGCTGTCGGCTTGGTGAGTTTGTTTATCTTTACTAAAAAAATTACGACTCCAAAGATTCATCATTTATTTTCTTCCTTTTTTGATTTAAACCAACGTTGGGTAATTTTTTGATAAAGGCTGATTTTTGGCTCATCTTCATAATACCCACCATATCCATATCCGTATCCATATCCAGTTCCTGTTTTCTTCACTGCATTGAGTATAACGGCAAGGTTCGTGAAGTTATTACTTTCTACCAAGCGGTTGATGTTTTTGGTAAACATCCTTTTAGAGTAGTTAGCCTTTACTACATACAGAGGCATATCTACTTTTTGCATAATCAAGATTCCATCCGTTACTAGCCCCACAGGAGGTGTATCAATCATTATAACATCAAATTTTTTCTTCAAATCTTCTACAAGCATATCAAAATCTTCTCTTAAAATCAATTCAGAAGGATTAGGAGGTGTAGGGCCTGAAGATATAAAGAATAAATTATTTATTTCAGTAGGTTGGATGCAATCTTCTATGGTCTTTTTTCCTATCAAAATACTACTTACGCCTTGTGTGTTCTCTGCATCAAAGGCGATGTGTAGCTTTGGTTTGCGCATATCAAAGTCAAGGATAACCACCTTTAAATCTGACATGGCAATGATTCCACCTAGATTACTAGCCACAAAGGTCTTTCCTTCTCCACTAATCGTAGAGGTGATAGAGATTACTACTGAGCCATTTTGGTTATAAATTCCTTTCCCTGTAGGAAGCATAAAATCTAAATTGGTTCGAATAGACCTCAGTGCTTCATTGATAGATGATTTAGGGTTTTGCCCAACTACGAGTTTTGTGTATTTTAACTTGGCTCGGCGATACTCAGGTACTGACCCAAGCACAGGTGCACGAACAAGTTTTTCTAACTCTGGCTGTGTAGCAAGCGTATTATGCATTAAGTATCTAATTGCAATCAAGGCTAGACTTAGAAATAAACCAGCTACTCCAGCTATTGCATAAAATTGATATTTGATAGGAGCAATTGGTTCAGAAGGTAGGTTAGCAGGGGAAAGTATAATAAACTCAGGAACGACTCCTGCTTCTAAAATACGTATCTCCGTGCGTTTATTTAGAAAAGTATTATAATACTGAGTATATTGCTCATATAGACGAGAAATTCTATTATACTGTCTGCCTTTGGTAGGAAGCCCAATGAGCGAATTCTCGATTTCTATCTTCTTAGCATTAATTTCTCTAATTTCTTTATAGAGGATTTTTTTGTTACTACTGATGATTTCATCTATAGCTTCTTTGACAAGACCTATCTCAATATTCAGTTTTTTGGCACGAAAAGTATTATTCTTATCTACATTTTCTGCTAGTTTAAGGATTTCCTTTTCTTTCAGTAACTCTTGTATTTTATTTACATTTTGGGTGATGATTTCAATCTCAAGCTGAGGCAAGATGGGTAAAAATTCTTTTAAATCAGCTTCTCGTTTCATAAGAGTCTCTAACTCTCTCAAAAGACTAAGCTTTTTGGCAAACTCTTGATTTAAGATGGAAAATTTTTCAATTTCTGCGATTGCTTTCTCAAGTTTTTCATCTATGTCTTTGGTTTTGTTTTCTAAGAAAAAGTTTTGAAGCTGAGATTCATACACAATAAGAGAGTCTTCATATTGTTTGAGTTGGTCATTCAGAAAAGAGATTTGCTGACGGTTAGATTTATTCTTTTCTTCGATACTCTTTTTCATATATGCTTTGACTACAGTATCTACAATAGCTTGGGCTTTTTTCTGGCTATTGTCAGTAAAGTTAATTTCTACGATTCTGGCTTCTTGCTTGGTGATTCCAGCATTCAAGTTTTTACGGATATAATTAATAAGACTTCCTTTGCTATTAACTATTACATAGAAGGCTTGATTGATACTTTCACCAATATTAGCGGATGGGCTAACTTTAATCTTAAAATGAGGTAACTTAATAAACTTATCACAAGGAATTATTTTTTTGATTTCAATATTATTTTCCTCATAGCCTATTTCACATTTTTTATCATTCAAAAAGTTAATACCTATTTTTTTATCATAAAAAGAGTTATTTTTAAGTTCAATCTTTACCTCAAAAGGGGCTTCTGGGTAAAGCTCACTATCTATAAAATTACCTTGTGCATGATAGCTGATATTTAACTCTAACAATTTGATGACTTCTTCTATAATTAAATCAGAGCGAATCAACTCTATTTCACCTAGTAGTTCTTTGACATTGTCATTATTTTCACCTCCAAAGGCATAAATACCTTGTATAGAGTTGGCATTTTTGATACTTAGTTTAAGACTAGAAGATGAGCTATAGATGGGTTTATAATATCTTAAATAAGTATATGCAATAAAGAGTGTTAATCCATTGATTAATATGACCCATATCAGACTACGACGAAGTATAGAAAAAATTTTCCCAAAATCAATGTCTCCAAAAGCATCATTATTAGTCTCTGTGGGTGGGAGATTATTTTGACTATTTAGTTGATTATTCAATTCCTTCTAATTAATAAAATGAGCGTAAGTGTAGTACTTAAAAAACCTAAGATAGGGGATATATCTCTGAGAGCCTCTAAGAATGACTTACGGACAGGCTCTACATAAATAATATCATTGGCTTCAATAGTGAGGTCATGTTCTGTAAGTCCTGCATAGGTTCTTAGGTTGATTACCTTAATAGTAGGGTCTCTTAAATCTCCTCTTACGAGCCGTATATTAGAGGCTCTCATATTGTCGGCTACTCCCCCCGTCTGTGCTAAGACATCAATGAGACTTATTTTTTCATTTCGGAGGGGGAGTACAAGACCTGTGTTACCCTTAAACACAAAAATTCTTTTGTTGGTATATCTAGTTCTTACAAAAGCTCCAGGATAAAATTCAGAAAATCGCCTCTCTAAGATACGTTCTGCTTGGTCAAGTGTGAGTCCGTCTAGTTGAATCTCTCCTATTTTTGGGATTCTGGCTAATCCATCTTGTTGCACCAAGAAATTAGGAAACTGCAAAGGGAAGGTATTATCATTAAAAACCCCTATTTGTTGTCCTTGATTTAGCCCTTGGTTCATTCCTTGGTTCATTCCTTGATTTTGAATGTCAGAGTTGATGCGAGGAGGATCTATAATTACTTCTCCGCTGTCTGTAAAAACCCTTACCTCGATATAATCATTTTTTTGGATGAGGTAGTTACGTTCTGCCGACGCTTGAGATTCTTGCATAGAGTCACGAGCAGATATAATATTCTCAGTAGTCTTGAACATTATATTTTGGTTATAGACACGACAAGACTGTAAGGTCATGCCTAAAAGGATAATTCCTAAAAAATATTTCATTTATTATATACAGTATCTATCAAAATTTGAAGCAAAGTTATATAAACTCTGTTCAAAAAATAGCTTGTAAGGC
>JBBRUH010000261.1:0-8231 GCA_038248005.1 Cytophagales bacterium
AAAGCGTATCAGCTTTATCAGTCTCACTGATGAGTTCTTTTTTGACTTGTCGGTCGAGGTTATTTTCAATGGTTTTGAGTGCTTTGGCGAGGGCTTCTTCGGAAATATCCGTCAGATTTACTTGAAATCCATTTTGAGCAAATAAATGAGCGATGCCATTGCCCATCGTTCCAGCGCCTATTACGGTGATATTTTGCATGATTTAGTCAGAAAATAAGTTCAAATTTGATTTTTAAATATGTTCAAATTTAAGGTATTCTTTCTAAAAAATCGGATACAAGTCAAAGATATGCCTCATAAAAAACACAAGCAAACTATTGTTTGACTCGTGTTCTCTATATTTTTGTGGCTTTACAAGGGTTTATTTTTACTCTTCTCTTTTGAGTGTAATCTCTTTTAAAGGATTGTCTTTTTTATCATCTTTAGTCTCTAAGATGATGGTATTAGCATCTACTATTTTGATAGTCTGCTCTTCCCCTAGCCCTACATTTAAGATGATTCTTGACTTATCTTCTGATAATTGCCATTTACCATTTTTAGCTACACTTTTTTTACCTAATAGTTTAGGCATTTCCATAGAGTAAGAGCTGTCTGCATTCAGTACGAGACGCATTTCTTCGAGAGATTTGATGATTTTAGGCACCATTCCTTTGCCCAACCCTAGTGCTATTTTTTCTAAATCACTTGCTTCTTCTTTTTTCTTGTCTAGTTCAGCTTCTAACTTGGCTTCTAGCCCCGTGAGATCTGGTTTCCAGTTTCCTGCCAAACTTTCTTGGCTCACTGGCTGACAGCTCATTGCTAATATAAAAATAAAGAATACGAATGAAAGACTTAATACATTGTTTTTTTTCATTAGACTTGATGTTTACAGTTAGTTAATTAGTGAGTGAGAGATGAGTTATAAATTATGAGTTTGTGATAATGAGTGCTTTATCTAAAATAAATTGTCACTTTATTTAATTGTTATTTCTTACTTTATAATTAGAGTTAGACTTTTGATTTTATAAAAATAGTGAATATACAGAAGTTATCTATCCAAAAAGATTCAGCATAGAGCGATTTCCTTTTTTGCTCATCAAATTCATTTTCTTAATCATTTTTTGCATATCACTGTGTTGCTTAAGGAGTTTATTTACTTCTTGCACAGAAGTTCCACTGCCTTTTGCTACTCTTTTTTTACGGTTTCCGTCTAGTATATCAGGATTTTCTCTTTCTGGGGGAGTCATAGAACAGATGATGGCTTCTATATGTTTAAATGAATCATCATCTATATCCACATTTTTCATCATTTTGCCCATACCAGGGAGCATAGAGATAACATCTTTGATATTACCCATTTTTTTGATTTGCTGAATTTGCGATAAGAAATCACTCAAATCAAATTTATTTTGACGTAATTTTTGAGCTAGTCTTTTACTTTCCTCTTCGTCAAAGGCTTCTTGAGCTTTTTCTACGAGTGAAACTACATCACCCATATCTAAGATACGCCTTGCCATCCTGTTAGGGTAGAAGATATCAATCGCATCTAGTTTTTCACCTGTTCCCACGAATTTGATAGGCTTCTCTACTACTGCTTTGATAGAAATGGCAGCTCCACCTCTAGTATCTCCATCTAATTTGGTAAGGACTACTCCATCAAAATTAAGTCTTTCATTAAAAGTCTTAGCAGTATTGACCGCATCTTGCCCCGTCATAGCATCTACCACAAAGAGGGTTTCATCAGGATTGACGGCTTTTTTGACCTGCTCTATCTCCTGCATCATCTCTTCATCTATAGCGAGACGACCTGCGGTATCTATGATAACTACATTCTTATTATTTTCTTTGGCATATTTAACCGCATTTTGTGCAATAGAGACTGGGTTTTTATTTTCAGGCTCTGTATATACCTCCACATCTATTTGTCCACCTACTACTTTTAGCTGCTCTATGGCAGCAGGGCGATAGACATCACAAGCCACTAAGAGTACTTGCTTATTTTGTTTTTTGAGAAACCGTGCCAGCTTACCAGAGAAGGTAGTTTTACCAGAACCTTGCAAGCCCGCCATTAAAATAATAGCGGGTTTACCACTTAGCTTGAGGTCTTCTTTATCACCTCCCATGAGTGCTGTAAGCTCATCCTCTACGATTTTGACTAGCAATTCACCAGGATTTACATTGATGAGTACTTTCCGCCCAAGAGCTTCTTCTCTAATGCGATCCGTTACGTCTTTGGCTACCTTGTAGTTTACGTCGGCATCTACCAAAGCACGTCTGATTTCTTTGACCGTGGCAGCCACATTGATTTCAGTAATCTTATGCTTGCCTTTAATGGTCTTGATGGCTTTATCAATGCGGGTAACTAAATTATCAAACATATTCTATTTTGCTTTTTTATGGAATAAGCAAAAATAAGCCTTCTTACTGTCATTTGAAAATGTGTACTGTTTTTTTTATTTTTAAATGCTTCTTCTCTTGAGGATTCTACTCATCAAGAAATAAGTTTGTTTAAAGGTTGAGCCACTAGCCAAAAAATCTTTTTCATATTTGCTTAGACTTTTCACCATACAATTTGTATTTTTAAAAGTTATCTTATTATATTTTAATTATGAATTATTATGGCATTAAATCTTAAACTCAAACTTTTACTGTGGCTCGATAAGCAACAAAACAAACCACAAATCAATGAACTCTCTCCCGTAGAAGCTAGAAAGTTTCAGATAGAAACTTCTCATAAACTGGCTCTTCTGACTGAATATAAGCCAGAGAAGATGCACAAGGTAAATGAAGTAGCTTTTGAAAATGAAGGGCATCAGATTCTTATGCGGATTTACCAACCTTCTAGTTCAATTAATTTACCCGTACTCATGTTTTTTCACGGTGGTGGATTTGTGATTGGAGATTTAGAGATTTATGATAATCTATGTCGCCGTCTTGCAAAACTTTCAGATTGTGTGGTAGCTGCTGTAGATTATCGCCTTGCACCTGAGCATAAATACCCTGCTGCACCCAATGACTGCTATACAGCTACTGTCTGGATGTCAGAAAATGCTGACCGCTTTGGAGGAGATGGCAGTAGAATAGCTGTTTGTGGAGATAGTGCTGGTGGAAATCTTGCTACGGTGGTCTCTATGATGGCACGTGATAAAGGAGGGCCTGAGATTTCATATCAAGTCTTGATATACCCTAGTACGGATGGAAGTCTTAGTTCTAGTAGCATTCAAGAACTAGCAGAAGGGTACTTGCTTACTAAATCTCTGATGACTTGGTTTTTAGACCATTATAAAGTGAATGCTAGTGATATAGAGGAAGCTTATTTTTCTCCCTTAAAAGCCTCTGACCTGAGTGGCTTGCCGCCAGCATTGGTGATTACGGCTGAGTATGACCCTCTCAAAGCTGAAGGAAGAGAATATGCCGAAAGACTTCAAGCAGCAGGTGTACCTGTGAAGTTTGTAGAGTATAAGGGTATGGTTCATGTATTTATCCAGATGCCCAAGCTGCTTGCTGCTACACGCAAGGCACAAGCGCTGATAGCTTCTGAGTTACGGACTACATTTAGCATAGATGGTCTAGTAAGAAGCAGAGCAAAGACAAAAGCATAAAACACATTATGATTTTGAGTTATTTTAGGATAAATGAGAGGATAAAATGGCTTAATTATGAGACGGGTTGTTACAAAACAATAACTCATCTCTTATTTAGATATAGCTAATCAAAAATCTTACGAATTTTATCATCTTCAAGTGGTTTAGTCAAGAAGCCTTGTACTACTGGATATTCTTTTGACTGTTTTATGTCTTCATGTGCTATAGAAGAAGTCAAAAGAAATAACTTACAGTACAGATTTAAAGGCTGATACACTTTTAAAAACTCCCACCCATTCATTTCGGGCATGTTAATGTCTAAAAGAATAATATTGGGTAATGAGCTGCCATTATCAAGCAAATATTGAAGGGCTTTACGAGCACTCAAAAACTCTACAATTTCCAATGAAGGATTAAACTTTTTTAGCAGCTTATTATTTACAATATTATTTATAGGATCATCATCAATGAGTAATATAGTTATATGAGTATTCATCTATCTGTCTTTTCTTGGTTCACTTTTTTTATTGGTCATGGCTTGGTTTCGCAAAAATATACTTTACAAATAGCTTTTTGAATGTTTTCTCAATTATTTTTAACTCTACACAATTAAACTTATGCAAAAAATATCCATAAAGCAGATATTCATCAGTAATATCTAAAACTCTATTAAGTTTGCAAATATCTTTAAAAGTAAATAACAAATATCTATAAATCAGCTACTTAATATAAATAAGTAAAGTATATCTACGTTAAATCAAGACAGGATGTTGAAGAAAAAAGGCTGTTTTTAACTTTAATTGAGATAACTCGGATTTTTATCTAAAAAAAATAAATTTGAGCATTTAGGAAGCATTATTGAATATTTTTAAATCACCAAACCCAACGGTTAAGCAATAAAAACACACCTACAGGCAAAGCAGTATTACAGATAATTTGATTTCTTCGCTGTCTTCTTATTTGTCTTCGGTATTCGTTTTGTGATTGTATCAGTAACAGATTTTCGTTATTGTTTTGAACATCTGCTTGGATTTCTTGTGCTATTTTTTGGTCAATTTCTTGAAAATATTGCTTTGCTACTGTATTGTTGGGAGAAATCTGTATTGCTTGCTCAAAATCTGCAAGTGCCAATTCATCATATTGTATGGCTCTATAAGCAAGTCCTCTTTGAAGATACATCTGAGTTTTATGAGGATTCTTCTCTATGGCAACACTCAAATCATAGATAGCTCCTTGGTAATCTTGAAGGTTTAGCTTTGCTTGCCCTCTGTCAAACCAAATCTGACTATAATAAGGCATTTTATGGATGGCTTGATCAAAGAAAACCAAGGCTTCTTCATATTTTGCCGAATCTAAGGCAGTTCGTCCTTTTTGATGTAATAATTGATATTCGGGAGGAGATTGAGCAAAAACTTGACCCAAGCCCCACAGAATCATTACAATCATAGTTACATAATAGCTTTTCATAAAGAATGTGTTTTTATAAATAACAAAATGCTGATAGTATATCACATCTTATTTTTATCTAAAATTAGTCCTACCTCTACGATTCCTTCTAGCTCTAGTTCACCAGTCATTTGTGTTATTTTGAAGATATATTTTCCTTTTTCTTCAAATTTTTTATCTTTTATCACGACTTGTTCTATATCTACCAACTCTGCCATGACTTCGCCTATATCATCTCCATTTTCATCTTTTAGGTTGATTTCGTAGTTTTCGGTACTTGTTTTTCCAGAAGGAGAGATAGTTTCTAAGGAAACTTTTACGTTTTTTTGAGAAAGGTAACGTAAATATCTGAGCCCAAGACCCACTTGGTAACTTGCCTCTGTATCGGTGATTTCGATTTCATTGGTCACGACATTGTCTTGTTTCCAATTAAGCAAAGGAATGTCAGTCCATTTCTGTTGAAAGTGTCCTTCACAGCTACTAAACAAAAAAAGGCTTACAGTGAATAAAGTCAAGTTCACAAAAATATTTTTCATTCCGAATTAAGTTTGAATTTTTAGTTATTCTTATAAAAACGATTTTGCCGTATTTTTGTTAAGATAAGTAGGTGGTTAAAATTATTTTTCACTTTAATCTTGTTATAAGATTCTGACTATCAGAACTTTACTAGTATAACTCATCACTCACCACTTAATAGGTTTTATATTTTCTCTATCTACTTCACAAATTCATTAAGCAAACCATTTTTTTTGATGAGGGTTTTGATTTGCTCATAAGGAATAAATAACTCTTGATAACCAACAGCATAAGGTGCAATCTCATATACATTGTAAAAAAATCCAATTCCTTGACGGTGTATGTAATAATTAGGCGTAAGTTTAAAGGCATTGCCAGAGAAAGTAAAGCCATATTCTCCTAGTGATTGGTCAGGCTTCATACCATATTTACTGCGAAAAACCTGTTCTGCTACCTTAGTGAGTGGAGCTTCATAGTCCTTGACAAGTACATCATTTAGGTTAATAAGTCCACCAGTCTGAAGATTAAAATTATAAAAAGCACTCTGATAAATGCCGTGTGCACCGCCTTGATAGTCATTGGTGCTGTATTCTAAGACCATTATTTGGTTTTCATTATGGCGAATATAACCAATATTACTATTCTCAAAGCCATCAGCCATCCCACCTAGAGAGGCTGTTTCTTGATAATTATTGATAAACTGAATCATCTTGGTTTGCATATCACCTAAGATATTTTTTTGGATAAATTGGTTGATATTATTCGTCTGTGGGTGTGATTCAAAGCGAGGATAATGAAATCTAATCTCTGCACTTTCATAACTTAAATCATTAAAAATGATTTCGGCAGGGATAGAGCCATTGCTGTAATCTTCTTGAAAATAAAAAGCAAATCTTTGTCCATTGACTCCTTGCCACTCACCTTCTATGCGTCCTAGATTTGCATAGTACATGCCTCTAAAAACTCCAGTCTTCACAAAGCTATTTTGTCCATTATAATCCCTCTTAGATACACCTTCTTCCATGTAGATATTTCCAAGATTATCTATGTTTCCTTGTTTGAGTTGGATTTCTGACCCTATGCGTTCGTAATAATAGCTTCCTCTCAGGTTAAAATGCGGATTGTCTTTACTCGGTGCTTTTATCAGCTCTACACGGATTTCGTTATCGCCTATTTTACCTTTAAATTGCTTGTAAAACTGATTTTGAGCGAAAGTAAGGGAAATACAAGATAGAATGACTAAAAAAGTAAGTGTGCTAAGTTTGAGAGTATTTTTCATAGGATATTTCGTTTTTTTTAGTAATTATAAGATAAAGACTAAAAATAGCTAAAAAGTCATAGTTATTAAATTAAAATATTAATAAATCTTTAGTGCAGTCTTAAAATTGATAGTCTTTTTCTCATTAATATTAGTGAAAGTTTGAAAGAGATTTAGTCCCCCTCCGTGGTTAGTGTTGAGAAATGGCTTCATAATTTAGTTTTAAGACAGTCTCTTGAGTAAGCCATTTCGACACCAAGTCTTTTTTTTGAATCATCTAATCATGAAATAAAACACAAAGTTTTGGGCTCGATTTGTGGGTTTTTTCAACGGTAATGCGAAGGAATGCTTTCTGAATTTAGGTTTTTAGTATTGGATGATTTTAGGATTTCTGATTTAGATGAATTAATCCTATCATCCTTTAATCTTACGCATGCTAATTCTGATGAAGGTGTATATTTTTTAACACTACTTTAAATCTCTGTATCCTTCCAAGCATAGCCACAATTACTACAGTAATTTGCACTTGACTCAGAGGTATTCACACAATTTGGACATTCTTTCTTGGCTTTATTAAGGTTAGATAACTCTACGGTTATTACACCCGTAGGCACAGCAATAATTGCATATCCTAAAATCATGACAAAAGAAGATAAAATTTTACCCAAAGTAGTCTGTGGCACCATATCACCATAGCCTACCGTAGTGATAGTTACTATAGCCCAATAAATACTCTGAGGAATACTTGTAAAACTTTTTTCACCTCCTTCTATAACATACATAATGGCGCCCACAAAAACGGTAATAGCCAACACTGATACTAAAAACACGCTAATTTTATATGCACTAGCTTTGAGTGCTTGTAACAATATAATGGCTTCTTTGCTAAATCGAGCTAACTTAAGTATCCTAAACACTCTTAACAAACGAAAAATACGAATGACCAATAGATAATGATAGCCTGCAAAAATAAGACTCAGATAAGTAGGTAAAATAGAAAGTAAATCAATAATACCCCAAAAGCTAAAGACATATTTAAGAGGTTTAGGGCTGATCAGTAAACGTAAAATATACTCTACCGAAAATAAAAAAGTAAGTGTATATTCTAGTATCAGAAAGTTGTAAGCATATCGCAAGCCCCACTCTGGCACACTCTCCAGCATTACTACCAATACACTTGTGAGTATTAGCCAAAGCAAAACTATATCAAATTGCTTACCTGCTTTTGTATCTGTGCCAAACACAATGGTGTATAAATCAGATTTTAGAGACATCTTAATGAAAATATAATTATTTAAATTGAGTTTATAAATAGTCATTTATTTTATAGAAAAATATCTATCTGGCTGGACTACGACAGCCTCTACTCCATTGAAAATCTTTGGAGCTACTTTTTTGATAATATTGTAACTAGCATTTACATCTGCATTAATTAGAAATCCTTTGGC
>JBBRUH010000262.1:0-8227 GCA_038248005.1 Cytophagales bacterium
AAGAGAAGTTTTTTCTGCTAGTTTTTTACCAGCAGGTGATTTATGAAAAGTAATCACTCGATTCAAAGTTTTTTCATCAAGATGTTCATAATAAACAGGAATCAACAAATCCATTAATTCCTCCATAGATACATTCATAAACTCTGTGTCTAGTCTATCCCAGACTTCTTTGGGTATATTAGGTCTAAGATTTTTCATGCTGTTTATCATTCCCTTGATTCCTACTTCGAAGTTTTCTTTATAGTGTGTAAGCTCAAGCATTTCTTTAACTTTAGCTTTATAATTCTTAGATTGAGCAAATAAACTAGCACCTCCTAGAAATAACCATGATGTTAAGAAAAGAGCAATAAAAAGGCTATTTTTTTTCATTTTGAATAGATTAAATAGCAAATAATTAAAAATCAAAACGTAAAAAGAACGATAAAAGATGATTTTTTACTCAAAAGATTTTTCTAGCGTTTCAAAGCGAATACCAGCTTTTTGTAAGCGATTTAAGAGTAAATCTTGTCCTGCCAACACAGGGGTAAGTATCCCAAATCGCTCAGGCAAATCTGCACGATCAAGAGCCAAACAAAGTGCTGTTTCTGATAACATTTTAGAGGTTTCACTATAGCCAGGGTCTCCACCACTCACTTGAGTAATCATCTCTCCTAGTTCACTTTTGGCGTGAAATCGTAATTGAAAAGAGTTCTTTTGGCGTTGGTCTTGGTCTGGTCCAGCACCTGAAGGACGCAAGCTAAGTAACATATCTCTGGTAAACTTCACTTGTGCAAATGCCATCAGTGAGCTTACACCTACTGCGCCTGTTGCGAGCGAAACTATAGAATTTAATTGACCATGATGTCCATAATAAAAAGCCTGCCCATAGTCTTGTATTCCAGAAGCAGAGCGAAGTACGATTTCATTATCTACCAGAGGTAGAGGTACTCCCCAAGCCTTTTCTTTGCCAAGATAGTGTACCTGTGGGAAGAGATGACTTATTTTTCTGTCTTTTGATTTAGCTTGTTTTTCTATTCTGCTCATTGCACCTCTTTGTCTAAATAACTCAGGGATACGCATCAAGTTGATGGCAGAATGCCAAGTACCTCCTGAGATAGAGCTAAGTGGATTCCAGCCTTTACTGTTAAATTGTGCGTAGCCTTTGATAGTGAGAACTTTAATATCTTTACTTTCAAACTGTTTCATTGTATAGTAAGCACCAAAATCAGCAGGAATGCTATCAAATCCACAGCAGTTTACAATTCTAACTTTTTGTTTTTCAGCTTCATCTCCATGCTTTTTGATAATGTCATTGACAAAATTACTCTCTCCTGTAATGTCAGCATAGTCAGTCTTTGTAGCAATACAAGCTTCTACTAGAGGTTCTCCAAATTTGGCATAAGGCCCTACCGTAGTCAGCACGACTTGTGCTTGGGCAGTCATTTTTTTGAGTGATTCATAGTTATCTGAGTCAGCTTCTATGATTCCAATCTCAGCACTCGGGTATTGCTTTAGGATATCTGCTTTTAGTTCTGAAAGTTTATTGCTATTTCTACCTGCAATAGCCATTCTGAAAGGTGTTTTTTCTTGTTTGGCAGCTAGGTATTCTGCTGTAAGCATACCTGTGAAGCCAGTAGCACCAAATAATATCAAGTCATAATTTCTTGAAGAATCAGTCATAATTAGTTTTTGTTTACGTGTTTTAGGTACAACCTCTTTGAGGGGCTTCTTGTTAGTATTATTTTTTTGAGAAATAAGAATCCTATTTCATTGGAGTAAAGTTAAGCAGAGGGTTAAAATTAGTTTGCATTTTGATATTGATATAAAAAACTGATTATCAGTATTTTAATATAATAACTCATCATTCATCACTTATCACCTTAACTTTGAATAAAAAAGATAAATAAAATTCATAATTTCAGTTAAATTATTTATCTTAGCAATACTCAAAAAAATGGCAAATATTTGATACTCAACATGGATGCAAAAATAAGAAAATTAGAGCAACTTAAACGCCAAATGAGGCAATCCTCTTCTTCCCCAAAAAGCCCTTCAAAGTTTACCTGGAAGATTTATTTGCTTATTTTATTGCTTGGGTTGGGATTTACATTGGTTGCTTTGCAACAGTTTTCTGTGATAGATTTAAAAGAGAATCAATATTTGAGTTCTTTCTGGGATACTGTTCAGACTGCTCCTGTTAAGTATGAAAAGAAGGAAGTAGAAGTAACTCCAATACCAGAAGTAGTGCCTTTACTAGACCCTGAGACCTTTTACCTTCCTGCACACCGTAATAATGACCCCATGCTAGTGAAGCATCAATATTACACACTACACTACAATGAAGACCATGAGCAGGCTAATTGGGTGGCTTATCGCCTAGAAGCAAATCAGCTCAGAGGAGATGCCAAACGCCCCAATGATTTTAGGACTGACCCTAGAGTACCTACTGGCTCGGCTACGCCTAATGATTACCGCAAATCGGGCTATGATAGAGGTCATTTTGCTCCTTCAGCTGATTTTAAATTTTCGGTAGATGCCATGTCCGAAACCTTTTTTATGAGTAATATGAGTCCACAGATTAATGCCTTTAATGCAGGAATCTGGCATGAGTTAGAGAAAGATGTAAGGGCTTGGGCTACTCAAAAGAAAACAATTTATGTAGTGATGGGCCCTATATTAGAGTCAGGTTTAAAGAAAATAGGTTCAAACAAGGTAAGTGTGCCGAATCGGTATTTTAAAATTGTATTCGAGAACATAGATAACCCAAAGGTATTGGCTTTTTTGATGCCCAACCGTGAAAGCTATCTTTCTCCCGAAAACTACACCGTAACGATTGATGAAATAGAAGAAATCACGGGTCTTGATTTTTTTCCTGATTTAGAAGATAATACTGAGAATGTACTTGAGAGCCAAGTCGCACATGCTCCTTGGTTTAGATAAATGATAAATAAGTGATGAGTTGTCTTGGTGAGAGATTAGTTATAAATTATAAATTATTAATTATTGGATTATTAGGTTATTGATAATGAGCGTTTTGGTCAAATACAATATCCATTTTATTTTTAAACCATTCCTTAGTAAGATTTTGAAAATCAGTCCTTGTCAATTTTCGTACTGCCGTACTAATTACTACTTCCATGGCTTGTGTCTTCACGAGCCACGGATGGTATAAAAAAGCGAAATCTTATTTTGTATTTTTTAATAGTACACTATAGATTATTGATAATTAGCTACTTAAAAACACTATAATTCTTTTTATCTACTCAAATTATTACCAAAATATAAGTAATTACTCAATAATCTTTACTTCAACACGTCTATTTTTTTTGCGATTTTCCTCCGTATCATTGGCATTGAGAGGCTGCGAAGAGCCATATCCTTTGGCTTCTAATCTTTTGGGACTGATGAAACCTTCTTCTATAAGGTATTTGACTACAGTTTTGGCTCGCTCTTGTGAGAGGCTTTGGTTGTTTTCTTCATCCCCTTGGTTATCTGTATGTCCTGAGATTTCTACCCTAAAATCAGGGTTCTCTTGTAAAAATTTTGCCAATGTTTTAAGTGAGGGTGTTGAGTTTTTTTGTAAAGTAGCTTCTCCAGTATTAAAGTTAATCTCTTCCCAGACCACAGAGTTGCCCATTTTAATGGGTTGAAGTACAAAATTTTGATTGACTATATTTCCTGCCACTTCTTTAATCTTGATTCGCTGGCTAAAATATCCTTCTGACTTCACTTCCAAGTAAAAACCAGTACTTCGTTGCATAGAGCTAAATTCATACATTCCATCTTCTGGGTTACTTTCTTCAAAAGCTCGATAGTTAATATCATTTAAGACATAATCAATCCTTGCTTCAAGTGGTTTTTGAGTAATTGCATCTTGTATTTTACCTGATATTTTAATGAAATCATCTCCATATTCTACTACTTTTTTGACTTGAATGTCATCTATAAAATAATAAGCACCTGGGTAGCCTGTTTTCTGAAACTGATAAGTCTTGGTGTCTTCTTTTCCTCTAAAATTACCAATCACCAAAAAATTATATTCATCTGCTGCAATGACGGTCTTAGAGATGGTCGTCCATTTGCGATCTTCTGTCATCAGGTCATTGATGATGATATCTGGAGTAGTAGTCTCAAGGGCAGTCGTAGGGTCATTGGTAAACAAAACACCAATGCCATTACAGGCATAGTTAGAGTAAACCCTTGCCCATGAGATTTTAAAACTGACTTGGTATTTTTCACCTTTTTGCATAGGTTCTACGAAGCTAGTACCTATAAACTCCAAAGGTGAAAGCTCATGGTAAAGCAGAAGCCCAGCATAGCCATTACCCTCGGCAGGTTTTTGATTGCCAAAATAATTACTAGGAACACCCAAGCGAGGGTCAGTAGCACAGACATTAAATAAATCTGGTGTGAAATTAATAGAAAGCCAGCCCACTGCTTCATCTATTGCACCATAATTAGTAGGGCAATTATTGAGCTCTTCAAAGCTAGGGTTATTGACTAAATTTTCTAAAGAAGAGACCGTCTGAGCCTTTAAAGATGAAAGTAGTAAGATAAAAGACAAGATATAACCAAAAGCGTATAAAACTTTTTGTTTAAACATATAGCTTAATATTAAATAACTTAACATAGACTTTTTAGCAACGCAACGTTTAATAAAGAAGTACGAATTTACGAATAATTAATTTTTAAGAAAATAATTTACCTTAAAATCGAATTTATCTTTATTTTTGTAATAATATGGACAAAAAATTTATCCGAAATTTCTGCATTATTGCTCACATCGACCACGGGAAAAGTACACTCGCCGACCGATTGCTTGAGCATACCAACACAGTGGCTGACCGAGACATGCAAGCACAATTGCTTGACAACATGGACTTGGAGAGAGAAAGAGGTATCACTATTAAGAGTCATGCCATTCAAATGAAATACCTATATAAAGGTGATGAGTATATCTTTAACCTGATAGATACTCCTGGACACGTAGATTTTTCTTATGAGGTTTCGCGCTCTATTATGGCTTGTGAAGGAGCTTTACTAATAGTTGACTCCTCACAAGGTATTGAGGCTCAGACGATTTCTAACCTTTATCTAGCCATTGGCAATGACTTAGAAATCATCCCTGTCTTAAACAAAATAGACCTTCCTCATTCTCGCCCCGAAGAAGTAAGTGATGAAATCATAGACCTTATAGGCTGTGAGAAATCTGACATTATCCTTGCAAGTGGCAAGACAGGTATAGGGATGGAAAATATATTGGCTGCCATTGTAGAGAGAATTCCTGCTCCTAAGGGAGATGCAGAAGCTCCTCTACAAGCACTGATTTTTGACTCTACCTTTAATCCTTTCAGGGGTGTAGAAGTAATATTTAGGGTCTTTCAAGGGAGAATCCGCAAGGGCGACCAAGTTAAATTCGTAGCAACAGGCAAAGAATATGGTGCGGATGAAATAGGCGTTCTTAAATTCAAGCAAGACCCTCAAGATATCATAGAGGCTGGAAATGTAGGCTATCTTATCTCTGGCATCAAAAACGCCAAAGAGGTGAAAGTAGGAGATACTATCACCAATAAGGTAAAACCTGCTCCTGCCATTAAAGGCTTTGAAGATGTGAAACCCATGGTTTTTGCAGGAATTTATCCCGTAGAGACCAGTGAATTTGAAGACCTCAGAGATGCCATGGAAAAACTCCAGCTCAATGATGCATCCCTCATTTGGGAACCTGAGACTTCTGCTGCTTTGGGTTTTGGTTTTCGCTGTGGTTTCTTAGGAATGCTTCACATGGAAATCGTTCAAGAACGTCTCGAGCGTGAGTTTGATATGACTGTGATTACAACTGTGCCTTCGGTACAGTTTAAGGTATTCTTGACCAATGGAGAACAGATGTCTGTCCAAGCTCCCGCTGATATGCCTGACCCTAGTAAGATTAGCCATGTAGAAGAACCCTTTGTAAAGGCACAAATCATTACCAAAGCTGATTATGTAGGAGCTATCATGAATCTCTGCATAGAAAAGAGAGGAATGATTAAAAATCAACATTATCTGACTGCTGATCGTGTAGAATTGATTTTTGAATTGCCATTGGCTGAGATTGTTTTTGATTTCTTTGACAAGCTCAAAACCATCTCAAGAGGATATGCTTCCTTAGATTATGAGTTAATGGGTTTTCAGGCTTCTACTATGGTTAAGCTAGACGTGATGCTTAATGGTGATAAAGTGGATGCACTCTCTGCCATCGTTCACCGAGACAAAGCCTACGAATGGGGCAAGCGTCTTTGTGAAAAACTAAGAGAACTTATTCCTCGTCAGCTTTTTGAGATTGCGATTCAGGCTGCCATCGGACAAAAAATCATTGCTCGTGAGAGTGTCAAAGCTATGCGTAAAAACGTAACTGCCAAATGTTATGGAGGAGATATTAGCCGTAAAAGAAAACTCCTCGAAAAACAGAAAAAAGGTAAGAAACGTATGCGTCAAGTAGGAAACGTAGAGATTCCACAAGAAGCATTTATGGCTGTACTCAAGCTAGATACATAAGAAGTTTAGTCGCTTGTGAGAATACAGGAAGCTACATGGTATGTTTATTTCGGTTCGTGAGGACACGAACCGAGGTTCAAGAGGATACGAACTAAGGTTTAATCGCCTGTGCAGACACAGGCAATATCAAAAAAGACTTTCCAAGTTCTAAAACTTGGAAAGTCTTATGTTTTGAAGCCCATGAATTTATTTGTGGGATGTCTTATAATCATTCATCATAAAAAACCCTATTGGGTCAAGAGTCTTTGGGCATCATCATCAGACAAAGTATTAAAGGTTCTATCGTTTCTTTTGGGGGAGTAGGCATTAGTGCTATCACCATTCTTTTTTTTTATCCATGGTTTTTATCGCCTGCTGAGATAGGTTTATTGGCTTTTTTAGAGACAGTGGCTTGGACTTTCCTTTCCTTTGGAAGTTTGGGCGTGTTTAATATTACTGATAAATTTTTTCCTTTTTTCAAAGACCAAGATGCCAAACACAACGGTTATTTGGTCTTTTTACTAGGTTATTTGCTGTTGGGGTTCTTGCTTGCTTTGTTGGTCTTATTGGTTTTTAAAGACTTTTGGCTTAGTATTTATGCCAAAAAAGCTCCCCAAGCACTTGACTATTTTTACTATATCATTCCTTTTATTTTTAGCTTGATGTATTTTAGCTTACTAGAAAGCTATGCTAGAGTACATTTGCGGATAGTAGTGCCGAGCTTTTATAGAGATGTAGCCTTGCGGATTTTCATTTTAATCTCTGTGGTAGGGTATGGCTTTGATTTATATGGTTTTACGGGCTTGGTGATTTTGCGAATTGGGGCTTTCTTTTTGGCTACTTTGGGTCTATTGCTTTATCTCAATCATCTCAAAATTCTCTTTTTACGCAGTCCTTTTCCTTTTTTGACCAAATCACTTCTTAGAGAAATCACCCAATACGGGTTTTTTATCGTGCTAGGTGGATTAAGTAATTTGGTGATTAGCAAGGTAGATATGCTGATGATACCTGCTTTTTTGGGGACAAATGAGCTAGGGGTTTATGCACTTGCCTTTTTTATGGGGACAATCATAGAAGTTCCTCGCAAAGCACTCGGACAAATCAGCACACCTATCATTGCACAGGCTTGGGCAAATAAAGATTTGGAAATGATCCAAAAAATATACAGAGGCTCTTCACTCAATCAATGGATAGTAGGCTTGCTAATTTTTTTGTTGATATGGCTCAATGTAGATGCTATTTTTGAAATCATTCCGAATGGTGAACGCTTTATAGAAGGCAAATACGTGATTTTGTTCATAGCCCTTACTAGGCTCGTAGATATGATTACGGGTGTCAATAGTGAGATATTGATTCAGTCTAATTATTATCGCTTTAACCTCGTTGCATTGGCTTTGTTGGCAGTCTTAAACATCAGCCTAAACCTCGTCTTGATTCCTACGATGGGGATAGCTGGAGCCGCCTTGGCTACACTGATTGCTTTTATTGTGTTTAACCTAGCCAAAGGTTTTTTTATTTGGTTTAAGTTTGAGATACATCCATTCAGCAAAAATATATTTGGCGTAGGGTTAGTAGGAGGGTTGATTTATGGCTTTGTGTTGCTATTGCCTAGTCTTCCTATTCCCTTTTTAGACATAGCCTTTAAATCTACCTTAATTACAGGCTTATTTGGAGTAGGAATGCTCTTCTTTAAACTCTCCCCCGAGATGTCTGCACTCTGGAAAAAGGTCTTGCA
>JBBRUH010000263.1:0-8198 GCA_038248005.1 Cytophagales bacterium
CGCAGGTGAGACACCTTGCGAGGAAGATAAGAATATATTATCTGTTTCTGGGATTTTGGTGAGACACCAAGATTTTCGCAGGTGAGACACCTTGCGAGGAAGATAAGAATATATTATCTGTTTCTGGGATTTTGGTGAGACACCAAGATTTTCGAAGGTGAGACACCTTGCGAGGAAGATAAGAATGTATTGTTTATTTCTGGGATTTTGGTGAGACACCAAAATTTTCGCAGGTGAGACACCTTGCGAGGAAGATAAGAATATATTATCTATTTCTGGGATTTTGGTGAGATACCAAAATTTTCGCAGGTGAGACACCTTGCGAGGAGGATAAGAATATATTATCTGTTTCTGGGATTTTGGTGAGACACCAAGATTTTCGCAGGTGAAACACCTTGCGAGGAAGATAAGAATATATTACCTATTTCTGGGATTTTGGTGAGATACCAAAATTTTCGCAGGTGAGACATCTTGCGAGGAAGATAAGAATATATTACCTTATTACCTATTTCTGGGATTTTGGTGAGATACCAAGATTTTCGCAGGTGAGACACCTCGCAAGGAAGATAAGAATATATTACCTATTTCTGGTATTTTGGTTAGACACCAAGATTTTCGCATGTGAAACACCTTGCGAGGAAGATAAGAATATATTATCTATTTCTGGGATTTTGGTGAGATACCAAGATTTTCGCAGGTGAGACACCTCGCGAGGAAGAGAGACACCTTACGAGGAAGAGAAGACATATCAAAACTCATTAAACTCATAATCTTCTATGAGTTGGATTGAGAATTTCTCGTTTTTGGTGCAAGCAAATACCATATCATTGATATTGCCTTCAGAGTCTAGAAAGTACGTAATGATAGAATCAGTATTCCAGTAAATAGAAAGTCCATTTCCGTTGACTACTTCTTTAAAATTTTCCCCTAGATTATCTATAAAATCTTTAGTATTTGTATTCAAATCATAGACTTCATTGTCTAATGAGAGATAGTGTACAAATCCACTTTTTGATTGTTGATGAAAACTTTCGTCTGCCATGACACATTGAAAATAGAGCATCATTTCAAGGAATTTTTCTAGCTCAAATTCTTCTTTAGACCAAATTACTTGTTCCTCAAAATCTTGGTCTGTAGTCTGATAGATAGTCTTGTGGTCATCCAAATCAACTGCCCAATAGACCACAGATTGATTTTCTTCTAAAAAAACCAATTTATTATCTTTGATAAGCAGTTCTTCTATCTTAGCAAAGTGCTGAAATCCATCTGTAAATAACTCGCTATTTCCTAGAGTAGTATAAAATGAACTTAATTCTGCTGGAATCCTCGTATTGAGTATTTTCTCTTGTGCTTGAATCTGCGAAATCTCAATTCCTTCACTTGGTTTGAGGTTTCTGCCTAATATTTCTTCTGCTTTGGTTTGGAAATTCATGGATATCAGTTTATGATCTTTTATTCCTTCAAAAGTAGAGATAAACCACCTAATACTAGCTGATGAACACAAAACTTTCATTCTCATTTCAACTTTTTCGACATTACCTTCACGGACAACTAGCTGGATTTGGACAGAACACTTTATTAAACTTCAAATATATCCACTATTGAAATAAGCCATCATAAAAAGACAGAATAACTCTACTCTGTCTTTTTACTTTATATTCTGGTAAAATGCAATCAAAGTTAATGTGAAATCCTTATCATAATCAGCTGTGTTAAATTGGATTGAACTTTGTAATAACTGCCCTTATTACAAATCATAAATACATATCGATATGAAAAAACTTCTATTTGTTTCTCTATTGTTTAGTCTATCTTTTTTTTATGTTCAGGCACAAGACACTCAAAATTTATCCCAAACAGCACTTACAGCACAAAATACCTCTTCAGAATCGAATTCTCATATCCTTTCTCCCACCATAAAAATAGAAAAAGATTCTACCCTTAATAAGCTTCTCAATAAAATCTCTGTAGGTTGTCTTTTGCATTTTGTCGGGGTAAGCCTTCAAGATCGTCCTACTGCATTACAAGAAAATGACCCTAACTACACTGCCCAATGGAGAAATCAATTTAATGTCTATCGTGCTAGGATTTTATTGGGCGTAGAACTCACCAAGAAGACAAGCTTTTTCTTGGAAACTGAGATTCCGAGCATTATCGGAAGAATAGACACTACAGGAGGCAAGAATATCAAAGTAAGTCCTATCATATTGGACGTTCAAGTAGAACATCGTTTTTCCAATACTTTTAGCCTTATTGCAGGTATGCAATTGGTAGGAATCACACGTAATCAAATGCAAGGTGCGGCCTCCCTCCTACCTGTGGATTTTGGTTATTTTCAATATCCTTATAATCTGTTTGAGACCTCAGCTTTACAAGGAAATTTTGGGAGAGATATAGGCATAAATGCAAGAGGATTCTTAGCAAATGATAGATTAGAGTATCGCTTGGGAATATTTAATGGAAGAAATTTTGATGGAAAAGACCCTTTTAGAGTCATTGGAAGATTGAATTATAATTTCTTTGAAAAAGAAAAAGATTTATATTATACAGGTACTTCTTTAGGTACTAAAAAGCTATTTGCCATTGGTGGAGGTATTGATTTGCAAGGTTCTTACAGTTCTGTAGGTTTTGATACGTTTTTAGATTTGCCTTTGGGAGAAAAAGGAGCATTGACTTTCAATGGAGCATTGACTTTTACAACAGGTGGCATAGACCTAAGTGCAGATTCATTTACCAAAGAGATTCCAAAACAACAGATTTATTTTGCCGAGTTGGGCTATTACTTCAAGACAGCCAAACTAATGCCTTTCTTTAAATACGAACGCCAAAACATAGATTCAGAAAACATCCAAAATACTACAGCACTTCCTTTGGCTGATTTTAATACGCTCAATTCTAACCAAAGAGTGGGCGGAGGAATTGCTTATTTCTTCCAAGGCTACAATGCCAATCTAAAACTCTCTTATGAATCTGTGCAATACGGCAGGGTAAATCTAGCAGGTACAGGTGCAGAATCCAAGAACATAGGTGAAGTATGGTTACAATTACAGTTTTTTATTTTTTAGTTGATGCATGAAAATTTTTCAAAAAAAGCATTATAATTTATTTTACAAGGCTTTTTGGATGAAAAAAAACACTTCATTCATAGACTTTTATCCCTTTCCTTTTAAAATCACCAAAATGCACATCATAAGGCCTTGAAATAATTTGCTAAATTTTCAAAAATTACACTTCATTCAGTAGAATAGTTGGCTAAAACTTCTTACCTTGTGTTATTACTTTAAAGCCTCACTAAATGATTTTCAATTATGATTACAATCGAAAAATATGCAGAACTCTGTGCACTGATGAGTGATACAGGAGGAGATGAATCCAAAGAATTTGCTATTGCAGAAGAACATGGAGTCAACCCCGATGAATGGAAAGCTTCTAAAGCTGGATTTACAGCTAAAATGTCTGACCCAAGTGATATGGGTAAAACTGCCATGGCTTTTATGCCACTCTACCAAGCTGCTCTTGAGAACAAAAGCGGAGGCGTAGAACCTTGTACCTTAGAGGTATATACCAAAGTACATGCCGAAATGGCTTATCTCAAAGACCCTGATGATGTAGAAAAGAAAATTGATTATATGATTGTCTTAGGAGAACACGGTTTCTCACATCAATCTTGGCTTGAGTGTGAAAACTACTGGACACCAAGAGTAGGTAGTGATGAAAATCCAAAGTATGATGCTGAATTAGGAACAAAATTTCGTGTATTGATGCAAGAAGAATCTGACCGTATTTTTGGAATTACAAGATAATTTTTTAAACAAATCTCTTTATCAAAAAGCCTTACGGATTCATATGTAAGGCTTTTTTTGATTAAAAACTTTTGAATGAAGTAAATTAGATAGCCTGAGACTTATGATTTACAAATAGTTATTTAACAGGTTGTGTAAGACTTTATCCTTTCAATAAAATTATAAAAGATAGATTTATTTATTACAATCCTTCAAAAAAGCTAGTTTGAAGCATTGCTACTCAACGTTGAAATATTTTAAGTATGTAATTTAGGATAAAGCAAAATAAAATACAAATTTATTTTAATATGTAATTATTATGATAAAAAATATAATTATTTATATTTCTTACCCCTTTCCCTTCAAGATATTAGCATCTACCACAAAAGGACCAAAAGGTAAAATAGAACCCAATAAAACCAAACCTAGTTGTATCCAAGTTAAGTTTGCAGGTTTTTTAATCAGCAAAGCACCTAACACATAGAGCATAAAAAGCAAACCATGCACCCAACCCGTCCAAAGCACAGCCTCTGGAATCTGAGCAAGGTATTTTAAGGGCATTGCCACTAAGAGAAGGAATAAATAAGAAATACCCTCAGCCAAAGCTACCCAACGAAAAGAAGATATAAGAGATGAATTATTCACAGATTTTAAAGATTTAATTTTTTCCAAAAATAACAAAGAATTGATAAATATTAGGCTAAGTGCCAAGTGATTAGTTATTTTGTCTTTGATTGGAGAGAGGTTGAAGGTTTGAAGCATTGATTTAACGAAGGAATGAAACATGATACTATTATGAAGATAATTTATAAATGGAAAAAAATATTCTCCTTTCAGAGATTAGGAGGCAGCATTTGAAGAAACTATTCAATGTAAGAGAACTTTCAGGTGCTTTTGGAGATATAGGTACTGATTTCCCTTTGTTGATTGCGATGATATTGGCTTCTGGTTTGCCTAGCTATAGCGTATTGATAATGTTTGGACTGATGCAAATACTGACAGGCTTGGCTTATCGGATGCCTATGCCTGTGCAGCCCCTCAAGGCAATGGCTACTTTGGTAATTGCTCAGAATATCGGAGGAGATATTTTACTGGGTGCTGGCTTGGCGATTGGTATCGTGATGGCTGTGCTGACCTTGACAGGTGCTTTGGATAAGCTAGGGAAATTCATACCCAAAGCAGTTATCAGAGGCATTCAATTGGGATTGGGTTTGAGTCTTTGCTTGCTTTCTTTTCAAAAATATATTCTTACAGGTGCTTTTGAAGGATATATCTTGGCTGGCATTGCCTTTTTAATCATTCTTCTTTTGATAGATAAGAAGAAGTTTCCAACGGCTTTTATGGTAATAGTTTTGGGCGTGATTTATACCTTGACTGTACATGTAGAATTAAATGTCTTTCAGAAATCTTTTGGTGTTCACCTACCAAGCCCTCACCTACCCAAGTTAGAAGACATTCTTACAGGGTTTTTCTTACTCACTTTGCCACAAATACCCCTTTCTTTGGGTAATTCTATCTTTGCGACTCGGCAAGTTTCAGAAGATTTATTTCCAGATAAAAAGCCTCTCAGTATCCAAAAAATAGGACTAAGTTATTCCTTGATGAATCTCATCAATCCATTTTTGAGTGGCTTGCCTGTTTGCCACGGTTCTGGTGGGATGGTAGGACATTATGTCTTTGGAGGACGGACGGGAGGCTCTGTCATTATTTATGGGTTATTTTACATCACTTTAGGTTTATTTTTTGGAAATGGATTTGAGCAAATTATTCAAATCTTTCCTTTGCCTATTCTAGGGGTGATTTTAGTTTTTGAAGGCTTGGCTTTAGTGAGCTTGGTAAAAGATTTAATCATAGACAAAAGAAATTTCCTCATTGCATTGCTGGTCGGAATCCTTGCTGTGGGCTTACCTTATGGCTTTGTAATTTCTATGGTAATCGGTGTAGCTCTATACTACAGCCCACTCAAATTAAATGCACTTACTCAGATAGGAGAAGCAGAGTAAGAGATGAATTATTTATTTTGAAGAGCTTACTAAAAGATTTTGATACTTTATCTAAATTGAAATAGCTTACCTCTAGATATTTCCTCCGTAACCGATTACGGAGATTTTTACTTGATTTACTCTCTTAAATCCTTTTTTTGAGCTTAAATTTGTATAATTCCTTTAAAAAATAAAAGGATTCAAATTTTTTTAATTTTAAATAAAAGCTCATGCAATCAAAATACTTCTTCCTCTTTTTATTTAGCCTACTATGTTTTCAGAGTCAAGCCCAAGATTACGCACAATCTATCTGGCATATAGAAGCAAAGAATATTGACCCTAATAACTACTTTGGGGCAACAGTTGCCAACGGAATGATTGGTTTGGTATCTTCCCCCGAACCGCTCAAAGTAAAAGATGTAGTGCTTAATGGTGCTTTTGATTACTATGGTAGAGGGCGAGTTTCCAATATCTTGAAAGGATTTAACTTCGTCAATATGGTCTTGGATGTGGATAATATGCGAGTCAATTCTAAGAATATCAGCAACTACAAGCAAGTCTTAGACATGAAAAAAGCCACTTTGATGACTAGCTTTGACGTGCAAGACAAAATCACTGTAAAACATTCCCTAATGTCATTGCGTCATTTGCCTTTTTCGGCACTAACCATCATAGAAATTACTGCCAAAAAAGACGTGGAAATTTCCCCTGCAAGTGTGATAGAAGCTCCTGATATTTTGCGAGATGTCCGCAATACCTACAGCATGATTGACCGACCTCATATTAAGATTCCCTTGCTTACTTCAGTAGCCAAAACTCCCTCAGGTGATCACCTCGTAGCCGCTTCTAATAGTTTTATTTTTGAAGAAGAAGAGCAACCGCTGTTGATTCACGAAGATTGGGATTATAATATGCACCTCTTGAAGTTTCGCAAAAAACTTAAAAAAGGAGAAACCTATTCTTTCGCTATTGTGGGGACAGTCATCTCATCACAGCATATCAAAGATGCCCATAATGAAGCCGAAAGACTCACCGTCTATGCCGCACTAGAACGCAAAGACCGCCTTTTAAAACGACATTATGAGGCTTGGGAAGAGCTTTGGAAAAGTGATATTCTGATAGAAGGTGATTTGCAAGCACAAAAAGATATTCATTCTGCCATTTATCACTTGTATTCTTTCTCGAGAGAAGGTACAGATTATAGTCCCTCCCCCATGGGTCTTTCGGGTTTGGGCTATAATGGACACGTATTCTGGGATACTGAACTTTGGATGTATCCTGCAATGCTGATGCTCAAACCCGAAATTGCTAAATCTATGCTCGAGTATCGCTTTCAGAGAATGGAGATGGCCCGTAAAAATGCTTTTTCTCATGGCTATCAAGGAGTGATGTTTCCGTGGGAATCTGATTTATTTGGGCAAGAAGTTACGCCTGTATGGGCTTTAACTGGTCCTTTTCAGCATCATATCACGGGTTGTGTGGGGTGGTCATTTTGGAAGTATTACCAAGTAACCCAGGATAAACAATGGCTCAAAGAACGAGGCTACCCTATGCTAAAAGAGGTTTCTGAGTTTTGGCTTAGTCGTGTAGAAAAAGGAACAGATGGCAAATACCACATCAACAATGTGATAGGGGCAGATGAATATGCCGAAAATATAGATGACAATGCTTTTACCAATGGAATGGCTGCGAGTGTTTTACGCTACACTGACCAAGCCGCTAAAGAACTCGGCATAGAAAGCAATCCACAATGGCTCGAAGTAGCTGATAAACTTCCAATCATTCAGTTTCCTGATGGTGTTACACGAGAAAATGCTACTTATAATGGTGAAATGATTAAGCAAGCGGATGTGAATCTATTAGCGTATCCTCTTAATGTCATCCAAGATAAAGCACAAATAGAAAAAGACCTCAAATACTATGAAACCAAAATGGATAAAAATGGACCTGCCATGGGACCTTCTGTTTTTTCTATCCTATATCAGAGAATGGGAAATACCGAAAAAGCTTATGAGTATTTTGTGAAATCTTATGAAAATAATAAAGTTCCCCCTTTTGGAGTCATTGCTGAAACACCAGGAGGCACAAATCCTTACTTTGCTACAGGGGCTGGTGGTATGCTGCAAGCCTTGCAAGCTGGCTTTGGAGGGCTGGAAATTACAGACGAAGGCTTTAAAATACTTCCTTCTAAGCTTCCCAAACAATGGAAATCTCTTACGCTTAAAGGTTATGGAGGAGGTGATAAAGATTTAGTGGTGAAATAATATCAGATTAAAAATCTTATTGCTCTGAAGTCGGGATTCATAATCCCGACTAGCGGAATCATTAGTGAAGATGCTTGAAGTTTAATAATAAAGAACTTCTAGATGTTTTAGACTTTCCAAGTCTGCCAGACTTGGAAAGTCTAATATCTTAATCCTCAAAATTCAACTAA
>JBBRUH010000264.1:0-8169 GCA_038248005.1 Cytophagales bacterium
CGACGATGGCCGTCACTGAATCCTGAACCGAAAAGCAGACTTGAGTATTGAACAGATAGGAAAATGGTGTGGGCGGGAAACCGTTCGCAGTCTTGGCGAACCACTCCACATCGAGACGCTGGGCGCCTCCGCCGCCTGAGATTGATGTGGGCGAAATCTGTCCCTGGACAAGGCCATATGAACCTGATGCGCCATTGAATGGATTCGCACCCAAGGCGAACAAAGCACTGTCGTCGCCGCCGGTCGTCGATCCGCCGTATCGAATCAACGATTGCGTGAATTCCGCGTAGGCGATGGCGGAAGCGAATGCTGCGTCGAATACGGGGTCCGGCCCATTCAGGTTCGGCGGGAGCGCCTGGTCGGGATCAAAGCAGGAGAAGCTCCTATATGAAATATTTGGCTAAAAGGAGCAAGGTTAGTTTTTCCCTCTTTACTGATAGTCCCGACAAGGTTAAGACTTTTGTAGCCACTGAGACAGTTCATCAGATTTCGGCGGAAGTATTTATCTAGGTCAGCAAATTCTTCTATATGATAGGTTTTCAAGTTCATAATATTTTATTTAAGAGTTGATAATTTTTAAATTTCCTTTTGGGCAATCCTACAAATAAGTAAATGGTTTACAAAAATTGATTTAGTTTCGCATTCTAAATACTATTCAAGGAGAAAATAGAATCAATCATTTTATTGTAAAACTAATAATTGATTATTTATCATTAAGCAAGCTTTATGTTATTTTTTAAGATTATTTTCAAAGAGATGTACCACTTGTTTCGCAAAAAGGGAAATAGACAATTTCTATGGTTATCATTTTGGTATGGAAATAAGCCTCGTCATAGGCCTTTACACCTTAAAATAGGCAATCAGCAGTGGCATATCCCTGATGCACTTTCTTTTATATGGCAATATAAGGAGATTTTTGGAGATGAATCATATCGTTTTGAAAGTAACAATGCCCAGCCACTGATTTATGATTGTGGCTCAAATGTAGGTCTGAGTATCGCTTATTTTCGGCAACTTTATCCAAATGCTGAGATTAAAGCTTTTGAAGCAGATGCTAAAATAGCTGATTATCTTCAAGAAAATCTTCAAAAAAATAATATTAAAGGAGTAAAAATCCACCAAAAAGCAGTCTGGATACACGATAAAGGCATCGAAATGCAAAGCGATGGAGCAGATACAGCCTCCATCATACAAATCAAAGATGCTCAAAATATAGTCTCTGTTCCATCCATTAGGCTTAAAGACTTACTTGCCCAAGAAACACAGATAGACATGCTCAAAATGGATATAGAAGGGGCAGAAGTAGAAGTACTAGAAGATTGTGCCGAAGAACTTGCTAAGATTCAGCATCTTTTTATAGAGTACCATGCTTATATAGGTCAGTCTCAGTCATTGGCAGGCATCTTAAATCTTTTGGAATTAAATGGATTTAGGTATTATCTCACGAACCCTCACCAAAAAGATGCTCCACTTGTAAATCGTTTACCAAAAAACAAGGAAGCTACGATGGATTTGCAGATGAATATCCATGCATACAGGTAGTTAAGTAAGAGATTAGTTATAAGTCATTAATTATTGGGTTGTTAATAATGAGCGTTTTGGTCAAAATAAATGTCCATTTTATTTTTAAATCATTGCTAATACAATCTGAATCAAGTTTAGAACTAAAATTAAGTAAAGAGTTTTGAAAAGCAAATAAGCTCAATAACTCATTTTAATAAAAAACTCCTGTAACCTTTTCTGTTTTTAATAGTTTCCATAGTACTTTTGAAGTATCAAAAAATATTTTTTAGAAATCCATGGAAGCTACTACTCTTACCCAAAACATCCACAATTTTAAATATTGTCAATCTCTCACCCAATACCAACGTCGAAAGACTATCGAAGTCAAAATTGGTGATGTGCCATTAGGAGGGGATAATCCTATTAGAGTGCAATCTATGACTACCATAGATACCATGGATACTATAGGCACTGTAGAGCAATCTATCAGAATGATAGAAGCAGGTTGTGAGTATGTTCGAATCACTGCTCCAAGTCTCAAAGAAGCCCAGAATTTAGAAAACATCAAAAAAGAGCTTCGTCTAAGAGGCTATCATACACCCATCGTAGCAGATATTCACTTTACGCCTAATGCCGCTGAGCTTGCCGCCAAAATCGTGGAGAAAGTGCGTATCAATCCAGGAAACTACGCTGATAAAAAACGCTTTGAACTGATAGAGTACACCGAAGCTACTTATCAAGAAGAACTTGACCGCATCAGAGAAAAATTTGAGCCATTGGTCAAAATCTGTAAAGAATACGGTACTGCGATGCGCATAGGCACTAACCACGGTTCACTATCAGATAGAATTATGAGCCGTTATGGAGATACACCCTTCGGAATGGTAGAATCTGCCTTAGAGTTTTTGCGAATTTGTGAGGATATGAATTACCACCAGATTGTCCTCTCTATGAAGGCAAGCAATACACAGATAATGGTGCAAGCTTACAGGCTATTGGTACAAAAGCTTGAAGAAGAAGGCTTAAAACCTTATCCTTTGCACTTAGGCGTAACCGAAGCTGGAGAGGCAGAAGACGGACGAATCAAGTCTGCTGTGGGAATTGGTACTTTGTTAGAAGATGGCTTGGGAGATACAGTACGTGTATCACTTACTGAAGACCCCGAAGCAGAAATGCCCGTAGGTCAGAAGTTAGTAAATAGGTATCTTAATCGTCCAAATCACGCTTCTATCACTGAAATAGAACAGTTTCCTAAAAATCCTTTTGACTATGAGCGAAGAAATACCAGAGAGGTTCTCAACTTTGGCAAAGACAATGTGCCTCGTGTAATGGCTGATTTTAGCCGATTAAGTAGCTATCAAGTAGAAGATTTTAAAGCCATAGGGCATACTTATCTACCAGCCCTTGATAAATGGGGAATGAGTGATCACGGAGCTGATTATGTTTATTTGGGTGAAAATCCAGTTCCTTTCATGTTTCCTAATGGCTTAAAAGCAGTACAAAGTTATGATACTTGGTTAGAAGAAAAAGATGAATCATATCCACTTTGCTCTGTGCCAGATTACCTCAGTTATGATAAATTTTCGGATAAGCTTAATTTTCTAAGCCTTAGTTTAAAAGACTTGGGAGGAAAACTGCTTAAAAATCTTCAAGAAGAAAAAGACCCTTGGGTACTTGTCATCAAGACTGATAATGAACACGCAATGCCTGAGCTTCGTCGCCTGATTTTTAGCTTGATAGAAAATAAGATTAGATTACCTGTGCTAATTCACCGTGAATATGCAGAAGCTGACCCCGAGCAATGGCAACTATTTGCCTCTACTGACATAGGAGGTTTGCTGATAGATGGAATGGGAGATGGTGCAATGCTTAGCCCTAGTAATGAAATCGTATTTGTGAATCGTGACAGTGAGCTAGAATACCTCAAACAAGCCAATGCACTTGCATTTGGGATTCTGCAAGCCGCTCGCACACGCATGACCAAGACAGAGTATATTTCTTGCCCTAGCTGTGGGCGTACTTTGTTTGATTTGCAAGAGACTACTGCAATGATTCGCAAACGCACGGATCATCTCAAAGGCATCAAAATCGGAATTATGGGCTGTATCGTCAATGGCCCAGGGGAAATGGCAGATGCAGACTATGGCTATGTAGGCTCAGGAAAAGGGAAAATTACTCTTTATAGAGGTAAAGAAGTAGTCAAGCGTGCTGTAGCATCAGAAAAAGCTGTGGATAAACTCATTGACCTTATCAAGGAAGACGGCAACTGGATAGAGAGAGAATAGTGATGATTTATAAATGATGAGTGATGAGTTATCCTATTAAAATGCAAACTAATTTTAACCATCTACTTATCACAAAAAAATCTACTTAGTGAAATGCTAAAAATAAAATACTCATTATCAAATAATTAAGAACTCGTAATTTATAACTTATAACTCACTCAGAGCAAGTCCGTCCATTTGAATAAATTTAAAACAAAACGCTTAAAATTTGATTTTTAAGACAAAACCAAAGACCAAAAAAATGAATCAATTTATAAAAGACATTCAACAAAAAATAGAACCCCTTCGTCAAAGACTTCTTAACCATGAGTTATATAGTCAGATGCAAAGCATCGAAGAATTAGAAGTTTTTATGGAGCATCATGTATTTGCTGTTTGGGACTTTATGGCTCTAGCCAAGGCTTTACAAAATCAATTAACTTGTGTGCAAACCCCGTGGATACCTGTAGGGAATGGCAAAGTACGTAGATTTATCAATGAGATTATCTTAGAAGAAGAAAGTGATATAAACAATGAAGGTGTCTATATGAGCCATTTTGAGATGTATCTGGAGTCTATGCAAAGTATAGGTGCAAATACAAGCAAAATAGAATTACTCATCAGATACATAGAGACAGGCAAGCATTATAGCGAAATACTCCAAAATATGCGTCTGCAACCTTCTATCAGAGAGTTTTTAGTCTTTACATTAGGCATTACCGAAGATGGAGATTTACCAAGCATTGCAGGTGCATTTACCTTTGGAAGAGAAGATTTGATTCCACTCATGTTTACTCAGATAATAAATCAAATCAGCCAGCAACATCCTGAAAAACTAGAAACTTTTAAGTATTACTTGCAAAGACATATAGAACTAGATGGTGATTCTCATGGGCCTCTATCTATGCTGATGCTAGAAGAAATTTGTGGAAATGACCTCCATAAATGGAATTCTGTCGAAATAGCGGCTATTCAAGCCCTAGAAAAGAGAATCACTCTTTGGGATGGGATATTGGCTGCCTTGCCTCAGCGTGTTTAGAAAAAATCAAAAAATAGATAGAAAAAGCCTGTGTTTTTGCACAGGTTTTTTTTATGAGAAATCCTTTCAACTATTCTGATGTCCAATCTTCTAACCTAATTCCTTCAATAAATATTTTTTCAAAACGATTCAATCTGCCTGTTGAAAACTCTACTACTACGGATTTCCTCAATAATCTCTTCTGCTGACTTTGATGACTCAAAAGCACCAAAAGCTCTTTTAAATGATGCTTTTTTATTTGACAAATCTGCTTCAACTGAATTAGTCAATTTAGAAATAAGCTCGAGTTTGTTATCTGGACTTAAATTATCTAAAAGCTCAATATAACCATCAATGATTGTTGTATTAATCTCTGTTGTTCTCATATATAAAATATGAGGAAAATTTTCATAAACTATTATAACACAAAAGCATATTTACAATATCTTTCTTTGTAAAATAAATCATCAAAATCAAGCTGATTCTAAGCCATTTTAAAAATAATCTCTACTTTTAGCATTTCAAATTAAACATCACAGACAAAATCTACAATATGTCCAGAATAGTATCTATATTTTTGATTGCCAGCTTTTTACTTTTACTTTCAGAGGGAATCTTCGCCCAGCAAAAAAAAGAGTGGCTCACTCGTTTTGAGCAGACTCAAGGACAAGAAACAGTTACTTATCAAGAGGGAATTGCTTATTTAGAGAAACTTGCCCAAGCTTATCCCGAAATCCAATTAATGACTTATGGTACTACAGACAGTGGTTTTCCTTTGCACTTGGTGGTCTTTTCGGAAGACAAAAACTTTAATCCTAAAGACTTACAAGCACAAGAGAAATTGATTTTTATGGTCAATAATGCCATTCACCCAGGCGAACCCGATGGCGTAGATGCTACTTTGATGCTCTTGCGAGATATTGCCCAAAAAAAGGAACTTAAAAAATTACTCAAAAACACGGTTCTCATAGCCATTCCATTTTATAATATAGGAGGGGTATTGAATAGAAATACAAATAGCCGAGCCAATCAAAATGGCCCTCTTTCTTATGGATTTAGAGGAAATGCACGCAACCTAGACCTAAACAGAGATTTCATCAAGGCAGATTCTAAAAATGCACTCGCCTTTATGGAGATATTTCAGACTTGGCAACCAGATGTTTTTCTGGATAATCACGTGAGCAATGGAGCAGATTATCAATATGTAATGACTTATTTGGCTACTCAGCCAGATAAACTTGGAGGAGATATGGGAAAGTATCTGAGAAAAGATTTTATCCCAAATCTCAACCAAAAAATGACTGATAAAAAACAAGCCATGACTCCTTATGTCAATGTTTTTGGCAGAACACCAGAGCCAGAGGGTTTTGCAGGATTTTATGATTCTCCTAGATATACTTCGGGTTACACTACGCTTTTTCATACCTTGGGTTTTATCAGTGAAACACACATGCTCAAGCCTTATCCTGCCCGTGTAGAAGCTACTTATCAATTGATGCAGTCTTTTTTAGAAATCTTAAATACAGAAGGAAAGCAAATCAAAGCACTTCGCAAGGCACAAGCCCAAGCGACTATCGAGCAAAACAGCTTTGCACTAGACTGGAAAGTAAGGCGTGATACTTCCAGTACTTTGCTATTTAGAGGCTACGAGGCTGAAAAAATTCCTAGTAAAGTAACCACAGGAGATCGACTCAAATACTATACGGATAGACCTTTTACTAAAGAAATTCCTTTTTATGAATTTTATCAACCTACCTTGATTGTTGAAAAACCCATTGCATACATCATTCCACAGGCTTGGCAAGAGATTATAGATTTATTGAAGCGAAATGGAGTCCAAATGAAACGCCTTAGTCAAGACCAAAACCTAGACTTAGAAGCCTACCATATTACTGATTTTAAAACACGAGCTCAACCTTACGAAAGCCACTACGGACACTATCAAACTGAAGTAGAAAAAAGCTCACAAACCATCTCACTTCGCAAGGGAGATTATGTAGTATTTACCAATCAGGTTTCTAACCGCTATATTATAGAGACTCTAGAACCCCAAGCCATCGATTCATTTTTTAATTGGAATTTTTTTGATAGCATTTTACAGCAGAAAGAAGGCTATTCTAGTTATGTATTTGAAGACATCGCAGAGGAATTGCTTAAAAATGATGCTTCTCTCCGAGAAAAATTCAATCAAAAACTAAAAGAAGACGAAGAATTTGCCAAAGATGCAGACTCGCAGTTGTATTTTATCTATCAGAATTCACCTTATTCAGAAAAGGAATACAATCGATATCCTATTTTTAGATTGGAGAAAAAGAGTAAGATTTTATTGGGAGAATAATTAGTGCAAGATAGCTAGGTTGAAATATCTAAGTGATGAGTAATCTTAGTAAGGCTTTGATAATCAAATCTTTATAATAAGACTAAAGTACAGACTAATTTTGACCATCTACTTAATAAATGTACTTAAAATAAAAGTAGTTCCTTTATTTATCTACCTTTACAAAGTGTAAATACTCATTGACTGAATCAGCTTTATGAGTTCTGTTTATATCCTTATCTGCTTTAAAGCGTGCGTATTCTTGACTAAATACGCCATATTTCCCTCTTGATGACATAATCTCTTCAATGTCTTCAAGGCTTAGAAGTCCCTCATTGTTATAGCTTAAAAAGATGTATCGGGCTTGTGCGTGTTTGATAATGTATTTAAAAGCCTCTAGAACACCTTTCTTTTGGGCAAATTTAGAAATCTGTTGAGTATATTCTCTAAGCCCTGTTTTGCCCTTGAGCTTGGGTGAGTCATACCTTGCGATGGTTTCTAATAGATGATAATTAGGTGCATACTGTCTGTGATTATAAGGTGGATCAAGATATAAAACGCCTCCTTTTACCTCCTGAATTACCTTTTCTATAGAATAGTTAAAGACTTGGTGTTTTTGCTTGCTCATCACAAAATTGGCTGGAGTCATTATGAATTCTTTCTGAGCAGATTTTTTGAGATGTTTAAGAAATGCTCCATAAACAGAGGCTGTATTAGCTACCTTGTCTATACCTTCTATCAGAGAGGCTAGTAGAAAATAATATTCTGACTCATCTATGAATTTATTTTCTTTCCAAACTTCTATTTTCTGGCGAAGAGCATCTACCTTTTTACCATTGCTATCTGAAAAATATTGTCTTTCATATTCTTCGCCCCTTGTGCCGCCTAAGCAATAGTTTTGATATATAAATCCTTCTGAGCCTTCTATTTGATGAAGGTATTCGCAGACTTTATTTGCTCTTTCTGATTGTTCTAGACTTTTGAGTTCAGGGATTTCTTCTAAAAGATGCTGAAATAAGAGTGTTTGGCTATTTTCTATGTAATTTTTGTTGAGTACATAGCTATAG
>JBBRUH010000265.1:0-8165 GCA_038248005.1 Cytophagales bacterium
AGTATGCGTGCATTGCCTGCCTCACTGATAAGGCTTGTGCTTGCGTCTATAGTCAGACCGCCATTTACTTGGATGTTCTTTTGGTAGGTAAGTGTACCACCATTTAGGAATAAGAAAGAAAAATTACTTGTCCCTGTTCCAGAGATGCTTTTAGCTGCCGCACCTTGGAAAAAAACTGCTCTGTCATTCCCTGCGAATGTGCCATTATTGATTAAATTTCCTACTAAATACAAGTCATTGCCTGTAGTAGCATTTTGTTGTAAAGTAGTAGAAGCATCTAAGGTAAGGTTTCCTGCTAAGCCTCTATGAGCAGGAGGTAAATCAAGAGTGCCTGAGCCTGAAGCAGAAGTAAGCTGTACATGGTGCGGTGTGCCTGAGCCTACTGTAGTGCCTGTGCCTGTCCACTCATTCGTAGTGATAGAAGAAGTTGTTGGAAGGGCATAGATAAGGGTAGAGTTAGTAGCATAGAAAGGTGGCGTACCTGTGAGCGTACCATTTCCACGTGTGAGAACTCCATTGACATTGATTGTACCTGAGTTAGTAGAGTTTCCATTAAAGGCAAAAGCTCCTCCAAGCTGTATGGTGGTCGTGCCTGAGTTGGTAAAAGCACCTGCTGAGGCTGCACCACTTACGGGGTTGATGGTGAAAGTACCTGCATTGGTTATACTGGCAGCATTGAAAGCTGACGGAACTGTGCCATCGCCTACAGTAGCTGTACCATTATTAATTACAGAACCTAGCACGGTAGCTGTTCCTCCTGAGGTGAAGGTAAGTGTACCTGCATTGCTGATAGCTCCTATAGGGTTGTTAGCAGAGGTGATAGTAAGGCTCTTAGTAGCATTGATATTGATGAGCGAAAGGGGAGTAGCTAATAATGAATTATTGAGGGTAACAATATGATTAATATTTACAGATGAAGATGCAAGGGGAATTTGTCCACCTGCCCAAGTAGTTGTACTGTTCCAAAGACCATCTTGAGTACTTGTATAAGGCACATTAAAATTAATATTATAATTAGCACCTCCATTATTGTAAAAAAAGGGTGTAGCACATCCTCCAGAAGCACCGCCTGTAGCCTCAAAGTAAAATTCTAATCTATAGAACCCTCCTGTAAGTCCAGTAAGTAAATTGGCATTGAGTGACTCAGCTCCCCATCTTTGGTCACCTGAAGTAGCTCCAGTTATATTAGCAGGTGTGGCTGTAGTAGTAAAGGTGTTATTGCTACTAAAAGGCAGTGCATACGTACTGAAAGCTGGAGGAGTATTCCCAATTTTATATACTCTATAATACAATGTACCACCACAGATATCACCTGTTCCGCTTTTGAAAGTATGAATAAAAGCACCCTTCAAGGTAAAGGTATTAGCTAAACCAATATCTAGTGGATTACTCGCTACAAACCCATACGTAGTAACATCTATACCATTTAGATTAAAGCTGACAACTGCTCCAAATGGAGAGCCAAAAAAACCAGCTTGTGCAAATGTTAACCTTGGGAATACTCCTAAAAATAAAGCTAAAACCAAAAAAAATAAAAATTTCTTCATGTTCGTAAATATTTAATTGTTGTTATGTAATGGATGATAAAGGTGCATAGGTATTTGAGCCTATGCACCTTTTATTTTTATTCTATGATAATTCTTTGCGTGTGTTTCTGTCCATTAAGGGTGATGTTGAGTAAATATACGCCTTTGGGCAGATGGCTTAAGTCAAGGTTTTGTTCGGTGCTTTGCAAAATACCTTTGGTTTGTACCTTGCCTTGCGTGTCTGTTACTTGTAGTTCTCCTTGCCCTGAGAAGCCCTGTACTCTCACCAAGAAACGCCCTGAATTGGGGTTAGGGAATACTTGAATACGCTCGCCTAGGCTTGGCTCTAAAGAAGTAGTAGGGTCAAAATTAAAACGGGCTTTTACTTCATTGCTATACCCTGAATTTCCTACTGCATTGCTTGCCTTGACTCTGTAAAAATAGTCAGTATTATTTCCTATAGTATTGTCTTGGTAGCTTACAATGTCCTTATTCAGTGTATTAATGGTCGCCCAAGCACCTGTTTGTCCTGTTTTGCGTTCTAGCACAAAGCCAGTTTCATTGCTAGAGTTATCTGTCCAAGAGAGGGCAGCTTCACCTTCTGCGACTGATACCAGTTTCAAAGTGGTGGGGCTAAGTGGAGCAACTTCGCCTTGTACCCAAACGCTGTAGCTGCGTGGAGGCAAGTCCATATAAATTCGGTTTTGGTTATCTACTATAGCAGTAGGGAAAGCAGAACGCCCCATTACATCGGTAAAGTTTGTTCCCTGTGCTATGTTCCTAATTTGGTGATCTACCCGAAGTCTTTCTCCTGCAAAATTAATCGCCACGACTACTTCACGCCCACCTGTGCCACCACTGAGTTGATAAATCAATGAGGTATTGGGGAAGCCTGAAATATAATTACTGCTATAAGGTGTACTAAATCTATTGAGATAATCCACGCTATTTGCCCCAAAGATAAATGCCTTGTGGGCTAGAATGAGTTGATTGATTTCCTTTTGATAAGCAGGCAAGCCTTCGGGATGATAATCAAACTGTGCGGGGCGGTAGCCGTAGTAATCAGGATAAAAAATACAAGGTATGCCTAGTTGGTTATTGGTCAGCAAGAAAGCATAAGCAAGGTCAGTATTACTTTTGATAAGTGATTCAAAATTAGAACTTTCAGCTCTATTGCGTCTAAAATCGTGGTTATTGGCAAAAGTAACCACATTAAAACCACTCAAACCTTGAGCCCTCAGGTTTTCATTGAATACATTTCGGGTATCATAGCCAAAGCCATCACAAGCCTGTCGGAGGGCATCACGCAATAAGAAATCAAAAATCTTGGGTTGGATTGCCGCTTTGGTGTCTTCATCCATAGAGTTCAATACATCCTGAACCCAGCCTGTGAGTTCTGCTGCATTTGTGCCATACCACTCACCCACCACCATAGGAGGGTCATGGCCTTGGTCGTGGAGATAATCTAACAAATCTCCCATAAATGAAGGCGTAAAGTGTTTGATGGCATCTACTCTTAAACCTCTGATGCCTGCATTCTCCCAATTCCATTTTGTCCATTCAAAGAGTTTATCACGGGTATCAGGCACAAATTGGTCATAATCATAAAAGAAAAGCATGTGGTCCCAGCCAAAATCACCAGGGAAGCCTCCTAAATTGGTAGGGTTGCCATTGGGTTTGAAGTTTGCCCCTGTCATGCCCCCTTGCCCACTTGGCAAGCTCATAAAATTGGTGTAAGTCTGATAACGCACTTGAGGCATTACATCAGTGCCAATATTAGGCCCACTTCCGTCTGCATCATACCAAAGCCCTTGGTTACGGCTTACGTTTCCATTCCAGATAAAGTGGTCAGCATAATCTCCATTTCTGTTGGCATAGATAATATAAAGTGTATCTCCAGCAGCATTAAAGTCATTGGCAGAGAGTGTAATTTTGTATTCATCAATTCCTCCTGAGGCATCTATATCGGCATCAAAATTACGCCCTAAAGTAACAGTATTAAACTGCCCAGCACCATTGTTGGGCTCTAACTCTGTGGCATCTGCTTGGTTTTGCCAGCCTACACGGTTAGTGAAAAGGTATAAACGATAAGGCTTATTGTTAAAAGTAGCTGCTCCTGTAGCCGAGCGAAAAGAAATATAATACTCCCCTGTTCCTCTGCTTGTGCTGCCTCCTATGGGTAAAATTGCCCTAGCCCTGTCTGAGGGGAAAGGATGATTGGCAGTGCTGTTATAGTTTTTAATCCAGCCTTCTACAGAGGGATTATTCTCGGGAAGTCCGCCATCACGGTGATTATAGACCATATCTCCAATGGTCAAGATATTATTTTGCTCAAAAGCACTTACCATAGCATCAAACTCAGCTCTAGTGCCAAGCCCTGTGGCTCCATACTCGCCCAAGTCATAGAGGTCTTTTGGATCATATCCATTACTAGACTGCCCAAAAGAGGCTTTTACATGAGGTGGAATCCAGATTTGGTTAACGCCAATTTGCCCTAGTGCAGGAGCTTTGAGTCGGAGTGTATCAGCCCATTTATGTCCGCTACTGGTTTTGGGATAATCCCAATACCAACCTTGCATCATAAAGTCTTGTGCTTGCAAGGTATTGCTAGAAAATAAGAGATAAAGTAAGAAAATCAAGTAGAAAGTACAATATTTTTTGTGAGGCATTGCTATCTTTTTTAGTGATTAATTATGATTCTGACATCTAAGATAAGAAATAATTTTCTAAGAATCAGACTTTATATATCACTAATCAGGTAAGCATTTAGCATTTTAAAATGAAAAGTGCTATTTTTTATGCTAGTTTTTATATTTTTTGGATTGTATTTAGAGTATAGTTCTCACACTTATTTTTTGAAATAATATAATTATACTAATTTTGCAAAGGTTTGCAATCATCCATTTTTAGACTTTCAAGAGAAAAACGGAGCAATGAATAACATCTATCTCTGAAAATTTTATCATCTTTCTAAAAGAGGTTGCTTAAAATAAACATGTAAGGTTTTAATGCTTTTTTATCAATATTTTTTGACTTTGTATGATTTTTTATTGAAAAACAAATAGATTTCCTTAGTTTTGGTTGTTATAAATTACTAGATATTCACTAATCATTTTTTTATGAATAACTCAATGAAATCTCCAAAATCACTTCTTTCTTCTCTTAAAATATTTTTTTTAGGAATGTTTTTATTAATTACCTCCTTCACACAAGCCCAAATAAACGCTTTAGAAGAGTATTCAGAATTATTTAAAGAAGTGCAGATGAAAGCACTTTTTCCAGATTCTAAGACGTTTGCTGATGCCATTCCTAAGGTAGCTGCCGAAGAAATAGCAGAGATTTATCAAAAAGAAAAAGAGAAGGGAAATTTTGATTTAAAGAGATTTGTAGAGCAATATTTTATCATCCCGACTACCAAGAATGCCACTTATCAAACGCCTGAAAGTATTTCCTTGGAGGCTCACATAGATACGCTTTGGCAAGTATTGAGCCGTCCACCAGATACGGTTTATAGTTCTCTCATTGCATTGCCTAAGCCTTACATCGTGCCTGGGGGAAGATTTAGAGAGATTTACTACTGGGATAGTTACTTCACGATGCTTGGCTTGCAAGTAGCAGGCAAAACTCAGGTCATAGAGAATATGGTAGATAATTTTGCATTCTTGATAGACAAGGTAGGTTTTATCCCCAATGGCAATCGCACCTATTATAACTCACGCTCTCAGCCTCCGTTTTTTTCGCTTATGGTCAAGCTTCTTTCAGAACAAAAAGGAGAAAAAACCCTTCAAAAATACCTTCCACAGCTTCAAAAAGAATATGATTTCTGGATGAAAAATAAAGACCAACTCACTGCACAAAACCCTGCTCAAGGGCGTGTAGTTCGCCTAGAAGATGGCACTATCCTCAACCGATACTGGGATGACCAAGCCACGCCTCGCCCCGAATCTTACAAAGAAGATGTAGAACTTAGCAAAGAAAGTAAACAATCCGAAGAGGCTCTTTACAGAAATCTAAGGGCTGCCTGTGAGTCGGGTTGGGATTTTAGTACTCGTTGGTTTGCAGACGAAAAAGATTTAGGAAGTATCCAAACTACTGAAATCTTACCTGTGGATTTAAACTCCTTAATTTATCATTTAGAACTCATGCTTGCAGAAGGCTATACGCTACAAGGCAACTCTGAGAAGGCCATGCTTTATCCAAAACTTGCCAAACAGCGTGCGGATGCTATCCGAAAATATTTTTGGGGAGAAGATTTTTATATGGATTACTACTGGAAACAACAAAAAACATCTCCTTATTATACACTGGCGGCTGCCTATCCTTTGTTTTTTGAGATAGCAAGTAAAAAAGAAGCAAAACTCGTTTCCAAAAAACTAGAGAAAGATTTCCTTAAAGTAGGTGGTCTAGTAACGACCCTTATAGAATCAGGGCAACAATGGGACTCGCCCAATGGCTGGGCACCTCTCCAATGGATAGCCATTAAAGGATTAAGAAATTATAAACTCACCAAAACAAGCCAAAAAATAAAAGATGCTTGGGTAACTAGTAACAGAAAGGTTTTTGATCAAACAGGGAAGCTTGTAGAAAAATACAATATGCTCAATACCAAAGATGAGGCAGGTGGAGGTGAATATCCCCTTCAAGATGGCTTCGGCTGGACGAATGGTGTGTTGCTGAAGTTGATTTCTGAAACCCCCTAACCCCCGAAGGGGGAATTTTAGCCGTGATTTGTATATTTGACAATAGATTTATAAGTTTGTATATATTCTAGTGAAAAAACTAACTTCAAATAAAGCAAATATAAACGAAACTTTTAACCCTTAGACGCTTTGCGTTTATAGAGATGTTAGCTTGAATTATAAAAAAACGACGAAACTATGCCTGTTTACAATATATCAACAGAAGGAATAAAAAAAGTTCCACAAACTAATTTTCAGACAAATGGAATACTTGAAAGAAACCATTTGCAGAGATTTTTACGTGATAAAATTGATATAATTTCAGAAGACACATTAATCATTTCAGAGGAGTTTTCAGATTGGGATGACAGTAGAAAAAGAATTGACTTACTTGGCGTTGACAAAGAAGCTAATCTTGTGGTTATTGAACTGAAAAGAACAGACACAGGCGATCATATGGAACTTCAAGCACTTCGTTATGCTTCAATGGTTTCAACGATGAATTTTGAAAAATGTATTTCAATTTATCAAAACTATATTGACAAAAGAGGTTTAACCATAGATGCCAAAGAAGACTTAATGAACTTTTTAGATTGGGAAAACCCATTAGAAGAAGAATTTGCTTCAAACGTGAAAATTGTTTTGGCTTCTGCTGACTTTTCAAAAGAACTGACAACGTCTGTAATGTGGTTATTAAGCAAAGGAATTGACATCACTTGCATAAGACTTTCGTCATATAACTTTAATGGAGAAGTCTTGCTAGACATCAATCAAATAATACCATTACCAGAAGCAGAAAGTTATCTAATAAAAATAAAAGAAAAAAACACGGAAAGACAAATCGCAATAGAATCAACAAGAGATAAAACTAAATATTTGTTTAAAGACAAACTTCATGGAAAAGGGCGTTTAGTATTTGAAGTTGTAAAGCAATTTATAGAAGAAAATCAACATCTAACTTTTGAAGAAATTCTAGAAAAATTCCCTTCAAATTTGCAAGGCTCAACTGGTGTATTAAATACTTTGGATTTTGTAAATCAAAAATACAACGGTAGCAAAAAGAAAAGACACTTTATAGACAAAAATGACATTTTGACAAGTGCCGATGGAATAGAATTTCTTGTTTCAACTGAATGGGGAATTGGAAACATTAATAAATTTGTCGAATTAGCAAGAAGCGAAAACTTTGACATTCAAGAAAAATAACTGCAGGTAACAGCATCTACAAAAGATTGGCGGTTCAGTGGTTAAATGAAGCTTTGTACTTCGTATCAAACTTTGTGTTTAACCGAAAGTTTTGTGCTTTGAAATCGCCTACTTTTAATATACTGACGTTAGATGCCATATTACCCAACCGCATACAGATAACGAACATCGACAAAATGATTGCACATTTACGACAATTTTAAAATATTACAACTAAACGAATGGCAGAAAAGAAAAAGATTACAGCAAATGAAATTCACGACTTGTTGTTGAACGAATTCAAAATAAAGGAACAAATCGGAAGCGTTGAAATCATACTTGGTGGTATTTCTGCAAAATATAATGGTAAAGATGCAATTGGCGACTTATCACAGGACTGGCTTAAAGAATGGTTAAGGCGAAAGAATTTCTATTTTAGACAGCACCCCAACACGCAAGAATTTCCAGATTTTTTGCTTGCAGAAGATAACAAAAGTGGATATTTGGAAATTAAAACATTTAATGCAAATGCTACACCAGCTTTTGACATTGCCAATTTTGATTCTTACAACAAATCTTTGCTTATCAAACCTGAAAGACTTGATGCAGATTATTTGATTTTCGGTTATAAAATGGTTAATTCTGTTTTGAGCGTGGACAATTTATGGCTTATGAAGGTTTGGGAAATGGCTGGAACTTCAGGCGCAAATCCTATAAATATGCAAACCAAAAATAGTCAACCTTACAATTTAAGACCAATAAAATGGTATGCGAA
>JBBRUH010000266.1:0-8136 GCA_038248005.1 Cytophagales bacterium
GCTTTTCTTTTGATTGGGCATTGACCTCATTCATACTGAGTAGGTTTAAATCTACCAACTCTTTGGTCATAACTTCTCCTACGGCTGTGTGGTATTCATCCCATACGTTGCCGACTTGAAGCATGTCAGTAGCTTGTCGCATGACACTTAATACAGCATTATAGACTGCTTTTTGGCGAGGCGTAAACCATCCACTTACAGGAATAGTACGTGTCATATCAGCGGCATAATTAGAATATTCTGCTCCTACATCCATCAGAAGTAAATCGCCTGCTTTGCAAGGAAGTGCATTATCTACATAGTGAAGCACACAAGCATTGAACCCAGAAGCGATGATAGGAGAGTAGGCAAACCCCTTAGAGCGATTGCGAACAAACTCGTGAAGGTACTCAGCCTCTATCTCATATTCCATTACTTCGGGCTTTACGAAAGGCAAAATACGTCTGAATCCTTTTTCGGTAATACCACATGCTTCTTGCAAAAGGGCTACTTCAATAGGAGATTTGACAGCACGCAGATTTTGCATCACAGGGGCAGCACGATAATAAGAATGCAAAGGATATTTTGCTTTGCACCATTTAATGAAGCGAGCATCTCTAGTTTCTACCTTTACTACTGCACGGCTATGCTCATTGGTATTGAGATAGATGCCCTCACAATAGCTCATTAGCGTATTAAACATCGTATGAAACTCAGAAAGCCAATAAACACTTTCTATGCCTGAAACTTCTTTGGCTTGTGCTTTGGTGAGTTTGTCTCCTTCCCAGATGGATATTTCTTCGCTGGTTTCTTTTAAAAATAGAACCTCTTTAAATTTTGCTTCGCTTGCCTCTGGATAAATAATCAAAATGCTTTCTTCTTGGTCTATGCCAGACAAATAGAATATATCACTGTTTTGGCGAAAGTTCATCGTACCATCTGCATTGGTAGGCATGATGTCATTGGAGTTAAAGACTGCCAATGTATTGGGCTTCATTTGTCTGCAAAAATTAGCACGATTCTGAATAAAAAGTTGCTTATCTATATGTGGGTATCGGTTCATATTTTTAGTAGGTTTTGAATGAAGTCATTTTTTGAATTAAAATTTAAAAGTACCTCTTTTTTCTCAATTGACAAAAAACAACGCATTGTAAAAGTTTAAGATAGAAGAACAACCTAGTTTACAAGAAGTGATTCTATTGATTTGATTTTAAATACATCACTTGCATATTTCAGTAATTTGTTTAAATTTGATTTTAGAGAAAAAGATTTCACGCCAAGTCCTTCCCCTCGAAGAATGGGAGAAAAGCCCTCTCACTGCGGGGAGGGTCTGGGTGGGGTAGAATCATACACAATCTTATTTCTTCATTTTTTTGAATCTTTCACCTTAACTAACATACATTATGAAATCTATCTCTAAGTTTTATGCAGTATTCTTTTATTCTCTAGTTGTGCTATTTTTTTCTTTGATGACTTCCTGTGGAGGAGGGGAACAAGAAGGAAGTGGTATTGATAACAATAATCCTGAAATCATCATAGACCAAGATGATCCTTTGCCTAAGAATTCAGATAAAGTAACCAACATCAGAAATGAAGCAGGTGAAGAAATTATCAGCATAGAAGTAAATAGTGCTGAGACCGTCATTAAATACAACCGAGGTCAGGATATGCTTAGTGGACGCTCGAAGCGTGCTGATAAAAGCAAATACTACAACCAAAAAGGTGATTTAGTAGCAGAAGTTAAATACAAAGACGACTCTTTCAAGCTAAAAGACAGCAATGGCACACTTCTCTGGAAAGTAAAAATCAAAGAAGGTAAAATCAAAATTAGTGATAATGAAGAGGGAGAAGGAGCTTACGAAATCAAAGAAAATGAAGCAGGAAAATACAAGGTAAAATTAGGGGAAGAACAACTCTCAGAAGCAAAACTTAAAGATGGTGAAGTAACCATTACGGGAAAAGGAATTTATAAACTTTCTTCCAAAAAAAATCATCCAGCCTATGCCGTTTTAGGATTGGGACAAATAGACGAAATGTATCGCTTGATTATTCTGGCAGAACTCATCAAAAAAGTCTAACAAAGTGATTTTATATTATGCAGTAGGCGGAGGCTTGGGGCATTTGGCTCGTGCCTCTGCCTTTCTTTTTACCCAAAAAATGAAAAGCAATGAGGTTATTTTATTGGCTGCCTCTCCTTACACTCACTTTGAAGCACTACCCAAAGGACTGACAATCATTCAGATTCCATCTGAATTAGCTACACAAGCCTCTGATTATCAGCAGTTTTTAGAAGATATTCTCCAAAAACACCAGATTACGGATATTTATTTAGATGCTTTTCCTGTAGGAATAGTAGGGGAGTGGAAGCTTTTTTTTAAAAATAAAGCTTTGCGTTTTTATTACTTAGTTCGTCTGTTGGATTGGGGAAATTATGAAGGATTATTGACAGATACAAAAGTGTATTTTGAAAAATCATTTTATTTTGAATCATTGTTACCTATTCAAGAAGATTTTATCCGAAACCATTCTAAAGAAATTAAACAAATAAAGCTAAGCTATCCCGAAATTTCTCTTAACCTTGATGCCATTCAGCTTATTTCTTCCCTCAAAAAAGAAGGTAAAAAGCTTTGGCTTGTCATTCATTCTGAGCCTGTATCTGAGTTACAAGAGTTACTAGAATATGCTCAAGCAAGTGCAAAAATAGAAAAAGAAAGCCCTGTATTCTTGATTATCAGTCAAGTAAGACTTTCTTTTTATTTAGAAGATATACATTATTTAGAGGTTTTTCCGAGTTGTTTTCTTTTGGAGAAAATGGATAGAATTGTTACTGCTTGTGGGTTTAATCTGATGCAACAGACTTTACCTTTTTATCAAAAGCATCTTTACTTGCCTTTTCCTCGGCGATATGATTTGCAGTTTGAAAGGGCTAGACAAAGGCGAAATTTTATCAAAGACTTTGATTCAAACGAAGCCTTTGGTTTCTAATTTTAAAGAAATATACCAGAATAATCACTCAGTTTATTTTACATAAAACACTCATCATTAAGCTATTGTAAACTTATTGTTTACTTGGGATAGTAATTTTCATTTTAGGTCTATTTTTTTGCTACCAAAAACCTGTGAAGTTTTATTTTTAAATATTTAGTTATCAATATCTTAAACCTCACAGGTTTGACATTTTTGCTACCAAAAACCTGTGAGGTTTTATTTTTAAATATTTAGTTATCAATACTTTAAACCTCACAGGTTTAACATTTTAAGAAACTCTCATTTTATAAAAATAATGTAGTTTTAAAGAATTTTTACCGAATTTTATTTGTGTGAAAGTGCTTTTTTTAATTTCACAAAAATGTAAAAAATAGAATAAAAAATCTAAAATGAGGATTGCTGTACTCGGGATTAAAATTACCAGAAAAAATCTCTTTTAATAAGGGCTTATTTTTCTCGAGAATAGACTATTGATAGGATTCAGAGGTCTCTCACCGTTATAGAAAGACTTTTTTGGGAATGGATATTCTACTCTAAACACATTAAAAAAAGCCTTCATTCTTTTAAAGAATGAAGGCTTTTAAAAAAGATTCAAATAATCAGATTATTCAGTATCATTGGCAGGGCGAGGGAATTGTTCCCACACATTATCACCAGGTCTGTCTAAGGTAAGTTGATTTAGGCGATTATAGCGACGCATATCTACCCAGCGGTGTCCTTCACCAAAAAGTGAATAACGACGTTCTTTGAGCATGACAGTGATTAATTGTGCCTGTGTGAGTCCACCTGCTAGATTACTTAATCCTGAGGCATTTCTGATTGTATTGAGTGCAGTTGCACCATCTGTCAGTGAGTTTGTTTGGATTTTAGCTTCTGCGTAAATCAAAATAAGCTCTTCATTGCGTATAATCGGAATAAAATCAGACTGAGTTTGGTAAGCCCAGTAGTCATAAATACCAGATAAATCATCTAAACTACCTGGATCAGGAGCAGTATCTGCGTCATCACCATCAGCTCTTAAAGCTGTTTTACTCGTTACACGAGTATCTCCTGCTTCTGCATCAGTAATAAAAGTAGGGTGTGTGATACGAGTTTCACCATTTGAATTTCTTGGAAAAAACAATACATTGGTAACATCACCACCCGCAATAGAGAAGAAGTGATATGCTCCATTATCAAGATTTCCGCTTAGATTAAGGAATGAATCATCCAGTAAAGTAAGAGCTTCGGCATAGTTACCTCTATATAAAGCTACTCTAGCTGCCAGACCACGATTAAACTGAGCAAAAGTTTCAGGGGTATTAAAACCTGCAAACCCTGCACTCAAAGGAAAAATAAATTCATCTTCAGAGCCAGTGTTGAGATCAGTATTGCCTTCATTTAATAAAGTAGCAATATCGCTCAATGCTTCAGTATAAGAGCGAAAAGGTCCTAAATTATCAGGGTCAGCGACATCTATACGGATACCATTCTCATATAATAGGTTAAGAACTAAAAGATATTGATAGGCTTTGATAGTTTTTGCAAATCCTAATGTGTTTTTTTTCTGTGCATCCGAGAGAGCAGCACTTGTATTATTAACACCTGTAATCAATAAATCAGCATTTCTGATTACTCTGTACCTTTCTCCATAAGGATTGGTAAGGTAAAAGGTATTGTTATCTAAGATAGAACTACCTTTGCCCAATAAATCACCCGTATAGCGAGGTTCAGAACCAGAAAATCTCCAGTATTCTCTGCCTATCATATTGACTACATCATAATAAATACCCAATGAACCTCTCAGACCTGATTCTACTCCAGACACTAGATTTTGAATCTCTGAAAGACTAGGATTACTCACTAAATCTGAGTTAGGGCTATTGGGGTCTGTAAGTTGGCTAATTTCGCAAGAAACCAAAGCAAACCACAATGCCATAAAAGAAACTATATATTTAAAATTTTTCATATTTCGTTCGGATTAAAGTTGGATGTTAAAATGGAAATAAATACGTCTTGCAGAAGGGAAAGGAGCAACTTCTACCCCTGAGGATAAACCATCACCACCAAAGTTAGATACTTCTGGGTCGTAGCTATTGTATTTGAAGAAGTTTAATAAATTGAAAGCCGAAACGCCCACACGAATTCCTTTGACAGCACCTGAGAAGAAATTGCCCAATGCTTTTTGGCGAATGTTATAGAATAAACCAACCTCACGCAGACGCAAGTAAGAAGCATCTTCTACAAACACATCAGCAGAAACACCTAAGCGGCTTACACGATAATTACCATTGTTTAAAACACCACTAGGGTCTATATTAGTGCCATCATAATCAGGGCTTGTGCCATTTAAGTCAAATAGAAGTGTAGAAAGATTTATGTTTTGGTAATCATTCTTCAAGTGCCATAAGAAATTAAGCTCAAAGTTTTTGTAAGCAAGGTTATTGCTCCAAGACATTTGGAAGCGAGGGTCAGAATCACCAAATACTTTGATTCCATCAGAAGTACCATCACCATTGGCATCATCGATTCCTACAATCTGTGTAGCACTTTGTCCTTCTTCTAGTCTGTATGTACCTAAAGTAGCACCAAACCCACCTAAATTAAATGCAGGAACATCTAAGCGAGTAATTTCAGAGCGGTTAAACCAATACTGCACAGAAGTACTCCATTGAAATTTACTGTTACTAATTATTTGTGCTTTGAGACCAATTTCTAATCCTTCATTTTTTAAATCAGCACCATTAATGATTTCTGAACTAAATCCTGATGAAAGAGGAACTTGACGATTGAGTAAAAGGTCAGTTACGTTTTTGTTATAATAAGTAACTGTCAATCCAAAACGATTATTGATAAAACTTGCATCAAAACCTACTTCAAGCTCTGACTGTCTTTCAGGCCCTACATTAGAATTACCTCTTGTTGTGCTAATGAGCGAACCAGCTTGTCCACCAATCAATACATTATTAAGTGGGGTAAATGTAGAACCAAAAGTAGCAAATCTACCCGCTTGACCATAAGCAACTCTTAGTTTTAATTGACTTACTGTTGATTTGATACCAGACCAAAAGTCAAACTCATGCAAGTTAAAGGCAACATTGGCTTTTGGATAATAATATAACTTATTGGCGTCTCCATTATTAGAAGACTTATCTGCACGTAAACCTACGGTTGCGATTATTTTATCATCATAATTAACTTCTTCTTGGATGAAGAATCCAAAATCTTCTTCAGGCTGTCTTATTTGACTGATTTGCAATGAACCTGCTTGGTCTAAGTTCGTCTGAGTACCAATCAACTGTGAAGCTACCGCTATTTTGGTATCTCTATCAAAGTTAAGACTAAGAATACCTGCTTGTGAGTTAAAGGTAAGCTTTGCACTTGGGGCATAGTTATGGACCAAGAATGCTTGCACATTATAGTTATTGACTACTGTATTGCCTTGGATAGAAGCACCATTGACACCAGCTCCATTGCTTTGGAACTGTAGCTCTCTTGGAGCGAATACAGTACTCACGAAAGAGTAACTATCTAATCCACCAGAAGCGATGAGTTTTAAGTTTTGTTTTTCATTTTGGAATAGACGAATGCTCAAAGAAGCTCCCCCCATAAACCTTCTAACCTCTTCGTTATTAGTCATCAAATCACGGGTTTGTAAGAAGTTAGCAGGAGCATAAGGGTTATTAGGGTAATTACCATTGGCATCTGGAAATAAATCTGCCCAACTTGGAGTAGATAGATAAGAAATCCCTAAGGTAGTACCTGTATTATCATTGTTGAAATACCCTCTATCTGTTTTAGAAAGCACATAGTTTGCAGAAGTACTTAGTTCAATAAAATCATTGAATTTATGATTTAGGTTTAAACGAAAAGATGTTTTTTTATAACCTGTCTTCTGTACAATACCCTCTTCATCTTTATTAACAACAGAGGCATAAAAAGTAGTCTTATCATTACCACCTGATACATTCAAAACAGAGTTTAAGAGTACACCTGTTTCTCCGTATAGTTCGTCTTCATAGTTAAATATTTTTCCTGCATTTCGAGCTGCAACGAAAGTAGGAACTTCATCAGCACCATAAGTACTTGCAACTCTTTGCTCATTCCATTGACGAGTACCTAAAAGATTAATAGCATTGCTAAACCCTACAGTTTGGTCAAAAGATACACGTGTGCCTCCAGTATTACCTCTCTTGGTAGTAATGACGATTACACCAGCTCCAGAGCGTGAACCATAGATAGAAGCGGCAGAAGGGCCTTTAAGTACTTCTATAGTCTCAATATCTTCTAAGCTAATGTCTGCAATACGGTTAGTAGCATTGTCTTGGCTAGAAGCATTGCCACCAGCAGCAGCAGCAGAAAGGAAATTAAGGTTGGAAGATATAGAAGTATTATCTACATAAATTCCATCTACAATATAAAGAGGCTGTGAACTTCCTAAGATAGAAGTGATTCCACGTAGTTTTACAGAAACACCACCTCCTGGTGCACCAGAGTTAGAGACGATGTTTACACCCGTAAATTTACCATACAAAGCACCATCTACAGTTTGTGGCACAGTTACCCCTGAGAGGTCTTTAGCACTGATAGTAGAAATCGCATTGGCTAGGTTTCCACGTTTGGTAGTACTTGCAAGTCCCGAAATAACGATTTCGTCTAGGTTTTGGACATCCTCTTGCATCTGGACATTGATGCTTGTTTCTGAGCCTACCACTTTTTCTGTTTTGGTAAAACCAATGGTAGTAAAAATAAGAGTGGCATTGTTTCCTTGAACGTTAATACTGAAACTACCATTCACATCTGTGATGGTACCATTGCTAGTTCCCTTCACGACCACGCTCACACCAGGTATAGCTTCACCATTAGAGGAGGTTACTGTCCCTGTGATGACTTGCTGTGCCAGTGAGATTTGCACACTCAAAAACATTAACAAAATTAAATTTAAAAGTATTTTTTGTTTCATAAAAATAGTAGTTTAATAATGAATAAATTTTTAATATTATAAAGTTGGAAAATTTTATTCAAAATTAAAAATAAAGTAACTACTCAGGTCTGTTTACTACAATTTAGTATCTTTTTATATAACTATTTGAATAATTTAAGGTACTATATCTTTAAATTCAAGTTCTAAATATATCATCCAGCAAAAAATGTTGTAAAATTCAAATACTAAGTAAAGTTACAAAAATA
>JBBRUH010000267.1:0-8100 GCA_038248005.1 Cytophagales bacterium
AGAAAATATTAAACAAATTGATGAGCAAAGGAGAAATTCACTTAAAAATAAGGTAGGGTTTTTATCAACTAATTCATTTATATTTTCTCTTTATACATCATACCTTGACTCAAAATATGGTAAACCCATAGATGAAAAAAACGTCTCAGGTAGAATGTATTCATATATAGCCATAAAAAAATGAAAATACTCATCATAGGTTCAAAAGGCTTTATAGGGAGTCATTGTGTAGATTATTTTTCTGCTAAGGGGCATAAAGTCTGGCAAGCAGATATTTCTCCTGTTGTAGAAGATAACTATATACAAGTAGCTACACACAATACAGATTATACTTCTTTGTTTCAAGATAAAGAGTATGATGTCTGTATCAATGCTTCGGGAGCTGCCAATGTAGGTTTTTCATTTGAGAACCCTGACAAAGATTTTGAACTAAATGTACTCAATGTCAATAAATTATTGGTAGCTATCCGTCAGCACAACCCTAAATGTAAATTTATTAATTTTTCTAGTGCCGCAGTGTATGGTAATCCTTCTAAGCTACCTATTACTGAGAGTATGCCCTTAAGTCCACTTTCTCCTTATGGGTTTCACAAAGTCCAGAGCGAGTATTTATTAAAAGAATACTATAAGTTTTTTGGTTTGCATACTTGCAATCTAAGGGTTTTTTCTGCCTATGGCTCAAGACTATACAAGCAACTTTTCTGGGATTTATACCAAAAATCTAAACAAGACTCAGTGATTGAGCTTTTTGGTACGGGAGAAGAATCTAGGGATTTTATTTTTATTGATGACTTGGTCAAAGCTGTAGAAGTAGTGATTGAACAAGCTCCTTTTCAGGGAGATACTTACAATCTAGCCAATGGAGTAGAAACTAAAATTAAGGAAGTAGTATCTTTGTTCTATGGTTTCCTTAACCCCCAACTCAAATATAAATTTTCTGGAAAGGTAAAAATAGGAGACCCTAATAATTGGCAGGCAGACATTAGCCGAATCAAAGAATTAGGGTTTCAGCCAGAATATGATGTAGAAACAGGATTAAAAAAACTAACTCAATGGCTCAAAAAACAGAACGACAAAAAATAGGCTTAATCTTTTCCTATGATGAAGGTTGGATAGCAGGTTCTTATTACATTCTTAATCTCATTTATGCCCTTGATACACTACCTGATAATGAGAAGCCTAAATTAATCGTCTATAGTTCAGGAGAGAAAGAATTTGATAGAGTAAAAGCTACCAATTATCCTTATTTTGAATTTAAAATTTTCAGATTAGGTTATTACTCTTATGATTATACATTTGTAGAAAGATTGGTGAATAAAATCTCACTCAAACTTAGTAAGAAGCTTGTTTTTGATAATAGACCAAAAAGTAAAGACTTATCAGTTTGTTTTCCAAATCCTAATGTTTATTTCTTTGAGAAGCTCACTCATACACAAAAAGTACAATGGATTCCAGATTTTCAAGAACACTATTTACCAGAGTTTTTTACCAAGGAAGAAATACAAAGCAGAAAAGAATATCAAGAAGAGCAGATAGATAAAAACTCTATTATTATATTTAGTAGCCAAGATGCTCAAAAAAGTTTTTATCAAATCTATCCAGAAGCACACAATAAAACATTTGTATTAAATTTTGCTGTAACACATCCTAACTATCAATCTCTTAATTTAGAATCACTATTAGAAAAGTATAAGCTTCCAAGACTTTATTTTTTTGCTCCAAATCAGTTTTGGGCACATAAAAACCAGAAGGTTGTATTAAAAGCAGTAAAATCACTGAAAGATAAGGGAACGGAATGTGTAGTAGCCTTTTCGGGAAAAATGCATGACTATCGTAACCCTGCATATACGCAGACCTTACTAGATTATGTAGAAGAACAATGCTTAGAAGATAATATTAAGTTTTTGGGTTTTATAGACAGGGCAGAACAGCTTAAATTGATGTCAGAATCTTTAGCCATCATACAGCCCTCATTATTTGAGGGATGGAGTACAGTGGTAGAAGATTCTAAAGCCATGAATCAGTACCTGATACTCTCTCATCTCAATGTACATCAAGAGCAAATACAAGAGAATGTCACCTTCTTTGATCCTAGAGATGCAGAAGATTTAGCTTTACAGATGGAGAAACTTTGGCAAGAGCCTATCAAACCTCCAGCAAAAGAGTATTCAAAAAATATTCAAAAGGTTGGAAAAACATTTATGGAAATCACAGAGAATCTGAAAGTGTGATAAATGTATATACATACAAACCCCTTAGATTTTTTATGTCTTTGCAGGCGTTACTTAAAATAGATTAACTACTTTCATCAGACTCCCTGTAACAACATATTTGAGAAAAAAGAAAACTTAAATATACGAATCAAAAATATTTTTTATCCACATACAAGCGTTCTTTCTTTTTAAAAAAAACCTTTACTTTTGAATTTTGTTGTCTGTTTTTATCAAGATGTTTTTAGAATATAAATTATTGGTAGTGTTATATATTTTTTAAATAATCAGTAAGTAAAAAGGAAAAAATAAACTGCTCAACAAATGACTTTTGTACTTCATATACGCAGGATATAGACCTTTTTGGATTATTTTATTTTTGTAACTTTACTAAATTATATTTCAGTAATAATTTCTATTGATAAAAAGAATTTAAGTATCTGATATTCAATAACTTAAACTAATAAATATCGTTCAAGCGAAGACGATTGAAAGAGGTGAATAGCTGGTGCAAGCCTCTTGGCTTGCACCTCTCTTTACCCATAAAATCGTAATAATACTTAATGTAACATTCTAAAAAAAAAGCAATTAGATAAAAACAAGGTAAAATTTTATTTATATCTGAAAAACACACTTTTAATTTTTGATTATCAATATATTTTTTACCGAAATATGAGCAGTAAATTATGAGAAGATTATTAATAGGAGGATTGTGGGTGTTTTTTTGTGTTACTTTTTATTTTACCTTATTGACGTGGCAGTCTATTTATCAAAAACAAAAACAGAGCTTGGTACATGACCCTTTTCAAGCCCTTGAATTCCAGCACTTCATTGACAACTTAAATGAACAATATGACCCCAGCTATATCAGGTTTAATAGCGTAGAGAGCATTGTTAGCTATGCCGATAGTGTTGCAAATACTCAAAAGATACCCATCCAAAATAATCGTTATTATGTAAGAATTATCAACCGTCTATTGAAAAAACGATTTTTTCATGCAGTCGCTGAATATACTTTTGAGGATAACTGGTTGGCTTATTTTGCAGGAAAATATATTTGGTATGACTTGTGTGCCACTGTAGTCCCCAATGATATTCTTAAGTCTCCTCATGCTTTTTGTAGCCAACAAGCCATTATATTCATGGAAGTCCTTAAAATAAAAGGGTATATGGTTCGTCCTGTTCATTTACTAGGTCACTATTGCCTAGAAGTATTTTATCAAGATTCCTGGCATTATTATGACAGCAATCTGGAAGCTAATTTTGATAGTCTCACTATAGTCCCAAGCACCGAAGATTTAATCAAAAATTCCGAAATCCGCTATCAGGTTTATGAAAATCGCATAACTAGGGAACAGGTTGATAATGTGTTTGATTTGACTGAAGCCCGAACAGGGGAGATTAATAAATTTCCTGCCTCACGGGCTTATGTGTTTCAGGTAGCCACTAAATTCTTGTCTAAATTTGCCTGGTTGTTATTTTTGGGATTAATATTCATAGAGAGATTACTTTATAAATCAGCTAAGTATAAAAAGGCGCAATTAAGTTATGAGTGATGAGTTTTTTACCATACAACTAGATACTTTTCGCTCAACCCGCCTAAATACTCGTAGGGTTTCCTCCCTTTTTCAATAAGGAGTAAAGGGTATGGAGTTGAGAAAGTTTTGTATAGTAGTAGGATAGAAAATTCTTAGAAAATCCCACAATATTTGATAGAGCCAAGATAGCCCAAGAGGCAAAAGAAAAATATGCTTTAGAGATACAAGCCAAAAGATACATAGAACTCTACCAACGCATACTAGCAAACAAAGCATAGATAAACCCCTCAAATCAGTCATTTTAGTAAATAAAATTAAGATTTAAGGGTAGGATTGATTAACTTTGTTACTTAAAAATAAAGAAAGTAAATATGTTAGCACCCACAGAGATAAAGCAAAAACTTAAAATGGCTTTTTGGGACTATAACTATAATCCCGAAGATTTATACAATGTTTTGTATAATGATGCAGAAATTCAATATCTAAGCAAAGAACGTATATATCAACGCTTGCTCGAAACTTACTCTTGGTATAAGATTTTGGAGATTGTGCCACAAAACCAACTTCTTAATCTATTAGAAGAAGATGTGCTAAAAAAACTGAGATTTCAGCAACTAAAAAACAGGTATAAAAATGTCAGAGAGTTATTATTATCATAAACAATTATATCCTTTGCAAGACAAAGTTTTAGGACTAATTGCACAAGCTAATAGTGATTTTTATCTTACAGGTGGAACTGCTCTGGGGAGATATTATTTACAACATAGATATTCTGACGATTTAGATTTTTTTGTGAATTTAGCAGATGATTTTGCTAATCAGGTAGATAGGTGTTTAGATATACTGAGAAAAGAATTTTCTAATGACATACAAGAAAGTCTTAAAGGAGATAGCTTTGTCCGTTGTTTTGTAAATCAAGGAGAAATAAGATTAAAGATAGAATTCATCAATGATGTACTTTTTAGAGTAGGTTCGCCACAGGCTACCATTTTATACGCTAAAACAGATACCATTGAGAATATCATTAGTAATAAAATTTGTGCTTTAAGCAGAGAAGAAGCCAAAGACCTAGCCGATATTTGGTATATTGCTCGAAATTTTGAACTTAATTGGAAAGAAGTAATCGAGCATGCCAAACAAAAAGATACTTGGGTTGATGAAACAGAAGTACTCTTAATGCTCAAAAAATTTGATATCAATAAACTCAAAGACGTAAAATGGATACAAACCTTTGATATGAAAAAAGCTGAAAAAGACCGAGAAGTAATGTTAAAAGATATACTTTTAGGAGCTGAAAACTCATTATCTAAAAAGGCATAAAACAAAATGAATCAAACTTATCCCAAAATATCCATCATCACCCCGAGTTACAACCAAGGACAGTATATAGAAGAAACCATCCTCTCTGTCATAGGGCAGAACTATCCTAACTTAGAATACATCATCATAGATGGCGGAAGCACCGATAATACTGTGGAGATTATCAAGAAATATGAGAAGCATTTGGCATATTGGGCAAGTGAGCCTGATAATGGACAGGCTCATGCCATTAATAAAGGTTTTGCAATAGCTACGGGAGATATTTTAGCTTGGCTTAATTCTGATGATATGTATATGCCTAAAATTCTAAACTACGTTGCAGAAAATATTAATACTCAAAAACCTGAATTTTTATTTGGAGATTGTATTCATTTTGACGAAAATAAGACAACTGTATTTAAAAATCAATACTTAGACTTACATAATATTGTAGAATTAGCTTACATAGATTATATTGATCAGCCAAGCAGCTTTTGGACAAAAAGAGCATGGGATAAAGTAGGACAATTAAATGAAGCTTCACACTATGTTTTTGATTGGGAATGGTTTATTAGAGCTCAAAGAGCGGGAGTAAATTATATTCCGACTTCTAAATACTTATCTATGTATCGTATTCATTCGATGCATAAAACAGGGTCTGGAGGTAATGAAAGGATGGTTGAGATTATGGGTATCTTTGCCAAATACTTAAGTACTGACATGTATGAATTAAGTAAAAAATTATATGATAATAGAGACAAGATTATTATGGCAAAAAGGAGAATAGACTTTTTTCGTTTATGGAGACTTAGAAAAATAATTTTAAAAATATTATTTCCAAAAATATATAGCTATCCGACTGATCTTTCAAGTGCTATTAGTATGATGCTAGGCTTTTCGATTTTATAAAATTATGCTTTACCCCAAAATTTCAATTATTACCCCAAGTTATAATCAAGGTCAATTTATTGAACAAACTATTTTATCAGTTATTAATCAAAATTACCCTAACCTTGAGTATATCATTATTGATGGAGGTAGTACGGATAAAAGTGTGGAAATCATCAAAAAATATGAAAAACACTTAGCATATTGGGTAAGTGAACCAGATAAAGGACAAAGTGATGCTATCAATAAAGGAATAGCTAAATGTACAGGAGATATTTTCAACTGGATTAATAGTGATGATTATTATGAGCCAAATGTTTTTAATGAAATAGCCGAAGGATTTAAAGATAAGAATACTCTTGCTTTATGTGGGTTTATGAACAGGGTTAATATGCAAGGTAATGTATTAAATAAAGTTAGAACTCAAATATACGATAGCTTTCCACAAACTGTAGGGTATTTATTGTATCAACAATTAAGTACATTTATTAGGTTTTCTGCTGTAAGGAAACTAGGAGTTTTAAATACTAATCTTAATTATGCCATGGACATTGAATGGTGGTTTAAGTTTTTATTAAAATTCGGCATAGATAATATAAAAATGACAAATCAAACAATTACTAACTTCAGGGTCTATCCAAATTCTAAAACTGGATCATCAAATAGTCAATTATTTAATGAACTCATTAACATTTATTACCACTTTTTTGAAAATACTCTTGATAAGCAAACAGCTTTAGAGTTAATAAAGGTAACAAAAGCAGATATTATGAATGACTATCATCCAGAAATTGAATTTTCATCTTGTTCAAATCCTCAAGCAAAGCAAATACTTAATTTTTTTACCATACATAAAGCTGAAATATCTTATGGTAATTCTAATTTTTCAGATTGTTTAAACTATTTAAGTCTGATAGATTTAGGTATTGCAAGTTCTGACTTAAAGAAAAGCTATCAAAAACTACATTATCGTGCAAAATATTTATTTCCAATTATTTATTTAAAACAAAAGCTAAATTCTTGATTTTATGTTAAAAAAAGTAGTTAATAAAATTTTTCCATTAGATAATCTGGTAGGCACGAAAAACCATATTCATAGAAGTATTTGGATTAAACAAAAATTAGAAAACTTATCACCTGATTTACGTATTTTAGATGCTGGTTCGGGGACACAACCTTATAAGGAATTCTGTAAGCATTTGAATTATGTTTCTCAGGATTTCAATGAATATGATTCAAATTTAAACTCAAAAGGAGTACATCCTGATTCTTGGGAATATCCGAAAACAGATATTGTTTCTGATATTATAGAAATCCCAGAGCCTAATCAATCTTTTGATGTAATTCTTTGCTCAGAGGTAATAGAACATATACCAGATCCAGTAAAAGCATTGCAGGAATTCAGAAGACTACTTAAAAAATCAGGTTATCTAATTTTAACTGCCCCATTTTGTAGCTTAACACATTTTGCTCCATATCATTTTTCTACTGGGTTTAATAGTTTCTTTTATGAATATCACCTTAATGAGCTAGATTTTGAGATTATAGAAATAAAAACAAATGGAAATTATTTTGAATACTTGGCACAAGAAGCAAGGTCTGTTGAAAAAATGCGGCAAAAATATACAAATCAAAAAATGACAGTATTAGATAAATTATCAGTAAGATTATTTATTAATTTACTTGGGAAATTATCAAAAAACCAAAAAAACTCTGAAGAATTATTAAATTTTGGTTACCATATCTTAGCTAGAGCAAAATGAGTTCTATCCTTATATACAATCTTTACCCCAAAAGTCATTGGAAAAAGCTTACTGCTTATCTATTGAAAGATGTACCACATACCAGTATAGTCATTAATGTATCATTAGATTTATGGGATAAGGTATTTAATAAAATGAGTATGATTGAATTTCTGAAATCAATTCCAAAGGTAGAGAAAATCATCTTCTCAGAAAATGACCCCAAACTAGCAGAAATGATAGGTTTTGAGAATTTCAGACAACAAGTCAATTTTGATAATTATGATATAGTTACTTATATGCATAGCAAAGGAGTTACCAAAGCCCATAATCAAAACATCAAAGACTGGGTAGAATTAATGCGGTATTTTCAAATAGATAGATTTGACCTTTGCACAGAAGCTTTTGATGAAGGATATGGAT
>JBBRUH010000268.1:0-8043 GCA_038248005.1 Cytophagales bacterium
ACACGCTTCAAGGCTCTTTTACAGCGGTATTTATAATTAGAGATGAATCATGAGTTTGTAATAGTCTGATAATGAGGTTTTAAAGATGTTAAATCAAGCAATTACTTTGATACTTCTGCTAAACATCACATAAAAAAATGCAGATTTGTAAATCACAAATCTGCCTTTTAACTATAAAGCTATCTGATAACCTATTTTCCTAAATTATCATACACAGCCATTACTTCTTTTACTTTGGTACGAGAGATTTCAAGTAATTCTTTCTCGTCAGGAGTAAGATCAAGCTCTAACACTTTTTCTATGCCATTTTTACCTAAGATAACAGGCACACCTAAGTAGCAATCATCTATGCCATATTCGCCTTCTAACTTAATACACACAGGGAACACACGGCGTTGATCTTTCACAATCGCTTCTACCATCTGAGCTGCTGCCGAGCCAGGTGCATACCAAGCCGAAGTACCCATTAGTTTTACGAGTTCGCCACCACCTGATTTAGTACGCTCTACGATAGGATCTAATTTATCTTTTGAAAGTAACTCAGTTACTGGGATTCCACCTACTGTGGTATAGCGAGGAAGTGGCACCATCGTATCACCATGTCCACCCATTAATACTGCTTGAATATCTTTAGGAGATACATTCAGTTCAGTAGCCAAAAATGCACGATAGCGAGCAGTATCTAAGATACCAGCCATCCCGATTACTGTATTGCGGCTTTTGCCAGAAGTCTTGTGAGCAGCATACGTCATCACGTCTAATGGATTAGAAACCACGATGATAATGGCATCTGGAGAGTATTTTACTACTTGCTCCGTTACAGAACTTACAATGCCTGCATTGGTAGAAATCAAATCATCACGAGTCATCCCTGGCTTGCGTGGAAGCCCAGAAGTAATCACAACTACCTCAGAGCCAGCAGTTTTGCTGTAATCATTGGTAACACCATAAGTGCGACTGTCATATAAATCTATAGGCGATTTTTGCCATATATCAAGTGCTTTACCTTCTGCAAAACCTTCTTTGATGTCAAGCAATACTATTTCATTGGCCACTTCACGGTAAGCCAATACATCAGCACAAGTGGCACCTACATTTCCAGCACCTACAACGGTAATTTTCATATTTTTAATTTTTAGAGTGAAAAATTTTATACTTACGATTTTAGACTATAAATACATGTTTCTATCAGTGCCATAAGCACTTTCAAGAATTAGCGTAAAATTAGGAATTATTTGATAATTCTAACAATCTTATCTCCATCAAATTAAGACGGGAGTTGATTTGTTAGGAATACTTGGCAGAATAGAGAGGCTCGTTTCTAGATTTATTATTTCTTTTTGATAAATTTTTATTGATTTGTTTGTTTAATAGAAATGTTTTCGTATTTTTGTAGTCCATAGCTGGTTGAAGGATATTGGAGGTTAAATTAGCATCCCCGCTAATACCTCCTTTATCTTTTTTATAGCCTTCCAAAACAATTACATTCCTTATTATCTTTTTGTAAAAATAAAGTATTTATTTACTTTATGTAACTCATTCATTATCAGTGGTTTAAAAAAATAATGGCTTGTAATTCGTATCCCATAACATTTATACATCAAACCTTAACAGCTCATTTAATCAGGCTACCCGATAAGTTTATACCAATTCTGTACTATAATCGTATAAAATAAAAGCAAACACTCGGATAAGCACTACTTTCTCTTTAAAGTAAAAATATGACATTTAATTTTCCTGTCTTACGCTACCCATCTTGGATTAAAAATAAGAAGAAAACTCAAATAACTCCTCTATTAGCACCTAAAATCGGTCTGGTACTTTCAGGAGGAGGGGCTAGGGGTTTGGCTCATTTAGGTGTTTTACAAGCCTTTGATGAGCTTGAAATTCCTATCCATCATATTTCTGGAGTGAGTGCAGGTGCCTTAGTAGGAGCTTTGTATGCAGCAGGAAATCCTCCTTATGAGATATTAAAATCTCTCATGAAGATTCGGATTAATCGCTTTTTTAGGCCACTCATTGGTCAAAAGGGATTATTAAACTTAGAGAATATTGGAAAAATACTGAGAAAATACCTTCAAGATGATTTTCAATCACTCAAGATTCCTTTGCATGTAGCTACCACAGACCTGCAAAACTCCCAACTGGTGTATTTTTCAAACGGGCCATTGATTCAGCCTCTTTTGGCATCTTGTTCTATTCCAGTTCTATTTAAACCCATCAAGATTAATAATCAACTATATGTGGATGGAGGGGTTTTGAATAACTTTCCGATTGAGCCTTTGCAAAGCACCTGTCATAAGATTATAGGAGTACATGTCAATCCTTTTCAGGAATTTAGAGAGATTAAGGGCATTCGCTCCGTAGTAGAGCATTCTTTTCACTTGGCAGTTTCTTTAAATGTAGCAGAGCGTCTCAAAAAATGCGACTTGCTAATAGAACCTTTAGAACTCAAAAAATATCGCTTGAATAAAATTTCAAAGGCAGAAGAAATGTTTGAGATTGGCTACAGGGAAGCTTATCCTTTGCTTAAAAAGTTTAAAGCCGAACACGCTATTATTTCTAGAGTTTCTAAGTGATACTTTCACAAAAATTGAATTAGTTTTTACCCATTACAAATAATAAAGAACTTGGGACATTGCCCCAAGTTTTTTCAAAATTACTCCGTTGTTGGTGTTTAGAAATGACTACTAAGTTTTTATTTGAAACATATTTTCAATCTAGCCATTTCGACACCAACAATCTTTTTACATCACTTAGTCATTCTATAAATCACAAAGCTTTGGACTCGAGTGGTTGCTCCCCTCTGCTCTTAGCGTCTTCACATACCCACAACTACGACTGTTTTTGGCTTCTCGCTAAGAGCAAACTTTACGAACTTTTTTAAACTCAAATATAAAATAAAATTCTGAAATACTAAGATATACTTTTCTTACTTTACATCCAAAATAATGACTATATGATGCAAAAATATGGTCTGAGGGAGACCCGTCAGACCAGTTTGCTGTGGTGCGGCAAGACGCTATGACGAAAATAGGGGCAAGCTGAAAGGTAAGACCAACAACGGCGGGTTAGTTTTTACCCATTACAAATAATAAAGAACTTGGGACATTGCCCCAAGTTTTTTCAAAATCTCTCAGCTACTTTTTTTCAAATCATGAATCATTTGAATAGGATTATCAGCTTTGAATACTGTATTGCCAGCCACAAGCACATTTGCACCCGCTTTGATTAGTTCTGGAGCATTTTCTAAGGTTACACCACCATCTATTTCTATCAGGGTGTGAGTACCTTGGGCTTCAATCATTTTCCTGAGTTGGCGAACTTTCTCAAAAGTACGAGTGATAAATTTTTGTCCACCAAAGCCAGGGTTTACAGACATCATACAGACTACATCTGCAAGTTCAAGTACTTCTTCTAAGACAGATACTGGAGTATGTGGATTGAGGGCTACACCTGCTTTACAACCCAAATCTCTGATTTGCTGTAATGAACGGTGAAGGTGAGGACAAGCTTCATAATGTACCGAAATTATCTCTGCACCTGCTTTTCTAAAAGCTTCTACATACTTCTCAGGTTGCACAATCATTAGATGCACATCTAGAGGCTTTTGGGCATAACGAGCAATGGCTTCGCAAACAGGCAATCCAAAAGAAATATTGGGAACAAATACGCCATCCATAATATCTATATGAAGCCAATCTGCTTCACTTTGGTTGAGCATCTCTACTTCACTTTGCAGGTTTGCAAAATTACTTGCCAAAATAGAAGGTGCAATCAAAGGTTGAGTGCCACTCATTGTATCTTTTATCGCCATATTTACTTTAATTATAGAGATTTACTCTTTTTTTTGGTTTTTATTTTCACTTTTGCAAAACTACAAATTTTCATTTAGTTAATTTTAAAGTAGTTTTGTAGGCAATGTTTTTTGAATATCATAATAATACTCTTATTTTTGACTGTAGGAGCAAAATCAAACAATAAATCATATAAAACACATAATATATAAAACAATATGGCAGAGAAAATATTAATGCCCAAGCTAAGCGATACCATGGAAGAAGGGGTAATAACCTCTTGGCAAGTAAAGGTAGGCGATACAGTAAGTACTGGTGATGTACTTGCCGAAATCGAGACTGATAAAGCGACTATGGAGCATGAGGCTTACGAAGAAGGTACTATTTTACATTTAGTAGAAGAAGGCAGTACTGTAGAAGTAGATGGACTTATTGCGATTATAGGCAAAGAGGGCGAAGACATTAGTAGCCTGCTTAGTGGAGGAGAAGCTAAAAAAGAAACTCCTAAAGACGATAAAGCTGAAGAAACTAATTCAAAATCAGCAAGTTCTGAGAGTTCTGAAACAGTCACGGCTACTAAAAAAGAAGCTAAAGTAACCAATGCAGTCATCGTACAAATGCCCAAACTAAGTGATACCATGGAAGAAGGTGTCATTGCAGAATGGCACAAAAAGGTAGGTGATAAAGTCTCTATGGGAGATGTCTTGGTAGAAATAGAAACGGACAAAGCCACCATGGAGCATGAAGCCTATGATGAAGGTATTTTATTACACATTGCTGCCGAAAAAGGTGATTCTATTCCTGTAAATGACTTACTATGTGTGATAGGTGAGAAGGGTGCAGACTATGAAGCATTAATTCGTCAGTTTAAAAGTAGTGAATCTGAGGCAGAAGAGGAAGAATCTACTCCAAGCAAAGAATCCAAAGAAGAATCCACTCCAAGCAAAGAAGAAACCAAAACAACAAGTAGCACAAGTAATGAAGAGTCTAGTAGTACAAGCAATGGACGTGTCAAAATCTCTCCACTTGCACGCAAACTAGCTGAAGACAAAGGGTTTGACGTAGAGCAACTCTCAGGAACGGGAGAAGGCGGACGAATCATAAAGAGAGATGTCGAGTCTTTCCAACCTTCTAAAAGTCAGCCAGCCAAAGAGCAAACGACTGCCAAAGAATCTACCTCTGCTCCTTCTAGTGGAGTACAGGGCATTGGGCAAGAGTCTTTTGAAGAGAAGAAAACTTCTCAGATGCGTAAAACCATCGCTCGCCGACTAAGTGAAAGTAAATTTACGGCTCCTCATTTTTACCTCACCATAGAGATAGATATGGAAGAAGCCATGGAAACCCGCAAAAAACTCAATGAAATCTCTCCTGTCAAGATTTCTTTTAATGATTTGATAGTCAAAGCGGTTGCTGTGGCACTTCGCCAGCATCCTACTGTTAATTCTTCTTGGCAAGGAGATACAGTTCGTTACAATCATCACGTAAATATAGGTGTAGCCGTAGCCGTAGATGAGGGCTTGCTCGTGCCAGTGATTCGTTTTGCAGATGCGAAGTCTTTATCTCAGATTTCTTCTGAAACTAAAGAACTTGCTCAAAAAGCCAAAGACAAAAAACTACAGCCAAGTGAGTGGGAAGGAAGCACTTTCTCCGTCTCTAACTTAGGAATGTTTGGGATAGAAGAGTTTACTGCCATCATCAATCCACCAGATGCCTGTATCATGGCGATCGGTGCGATAGTGCCTAAGCCTATAGTCAAAAATGGTGAAATAGTGCCAGGCAACTTGATGAAAGTAACCCTTTCTTGTGATCACAGAGTGGTAGATGGTGCTTCGGGAGCACAATTCTTAGCTACCTTTAAATCACTTATGGAATCGCCTATTCGTATGTTGGTGTAAAGTAGAGATTAAATTTCTATCATAATAAAACCCTCTTAGACTTAGTTTAAGAGGGTTTTTGCTTTTAGTGTCCTCTATGAGAATATAGATAACGGCATACTCTTTAATGCTTCACCAAAATACGCTTTGTAACGGACTCCTTGTCATTGACTATTCTGAGATAATACGTCCCTTCAGGCAGATTCTTGGTATCTATCTTGGTTTTTCCTTCTTGAAGTTTTCCTTGCCATACTACTTCTTGGTAAACATTTAACAGCTCTAATTCGCCTTCAACCTTTATAGGAGCTTTGCTTGAAGTCGCAGATTTATCTTGCAAAACCTCAGCACCTGCCTCTTCAGAGGGAGTTTCTAGGGCTGTTTCTATGATGAGTTCTTCATCGCTTGGGTTGGGGTAAGCCATCATAGACCAACCACCAAAAGCATAATTATAACAACTAAAACTAGCCGTAGCAATTCCGCAAGGCGTATTAACCGTACAAGTACAATTTAAAAATTTACCAGAACTTAGGGAGATGTAGGCATTCTTACCGCTAAAAGAAGCGAATGCTCCACTACTACTCTTTGAAGTAATCACCCAGCTATAAGTAGCATTAGGGTCTGCTATGTGGTTGAGATTAATAGAAATGCTACTGTTAGATACTCCAATACCATTACCACCATTACCTATAGGGTAAGTATAGCCACTATAAGAGTAAGTTCCTCCCACTACTCCGCCACCTACGGAAACTGTTCTACTCACCACCGTTCCACAATTATCAGGCAGAGTAGCCGTAATCGTAGCATTGCCATTGCCTGTAGCTGTAGCTACTCCTGTGGTAGGGTTGATACTCACTGGTCCCGTAGCTGACCAATTTACATTTACCCCTGCAGGCAAACCTCCTACGCTGTACTGAAAAGTGCCTGTATTGCAGACGATATTAGGACCGTTAATGGTTAATAACGGAGTGCAAGCTTGTGAACAATTCAAATTATTAGGTGTAATGCCTTGCATCTCATTAAACATCCATTGAGCATTGCGAGCAGTGAACGTCAAGTGGGTGGCGTTGAAAGTGTTTCCTCCATTGAAAGGCTCTTGGGCTATAAAGTTAGCAGACCTTGACTGATTTGGGCTTATTCCATTGGTATATACTGCACTCAGAGAGGGTACATTGTAATTGGCAATGTCTAAGGCACTCGCCGTAGAGACAAAACTAAAAGTAGGAGCTACACCAAACCTTGAACTATACCCAAAAAACCAAAGAAAATTATAACTGCTATTCAAAGGTCCCAAGGCTACATCTGGAACAAGCACTCCCAAATCTTGCGTGCCTCCGGTTGCTCCATCTATTGGTAATAAGTTCGCTGTAGAATTAGCTTCTTCATTGATAATATTTACAGTTTTGCAAATCACACCCAAGAAACAAGTCCTATACCAAACCCTTAACTTAAAGATACGTCTTACTTCTCCTTGATTAGGCAAAGCATTGACGATTAACTCTGATTCAACACGACCAGTTAAAGGAATAATCGGAAGTAAGAAAGCAAAAGCATTGGCATTCAATCTGGTCAATTCTGAATAAGGTGCAAAAAGAGTATTGCCACACTCTGCCCCATTGGAAGTAGCCACAAAGCGATAAGGAGCAGGGTCATTGGCTGGAAAAGTAATCATATTGCGGTACTCATTATCTAGAAAGTTATTGAGCTGATAGGCATAGTTATTTGCTCCATTTCTCACGGTTCTGTAGGTCAGCAACTGCCTCGTAGCAGGTTCGTCTAGTAGATCTCCTGTCTGCTGTAAGATAGGGAATAAATTACGGATGGTATTACTTGATAAGAGTAACTGAACTGGAGCTTGCAAACCTACAGGGATATTGGCTCCTCGATGTGGGCTGTCATGCGTTAAGAGCAAGCGTGTTTCGTGTTCATTGTTAGGCTGTGCTAGTCTTCTGTTTCTCTCCATCTGTGCCAAGCCAAAGCGTGCTACCAAGCCACCCATGCTCAAGCCCATCACTACATTCTGTTCACGGAGATTGCTGTTATTGGTATTGTTTACCTTGTTGAGATTGACCCAGCGGAGTACATCTTGAAACATAAGGGCATTCCTGCGGATGTCATCTACACTATTATTGTACTCTATATACACCAAATCATAGCCCGCTACATTGTCTAACTGCTGGTTGATATTATACCCAGAGCCTGTTGTTCGATTAATTCCTATAATAAAATCATTGTATCCAAAAGCAGGGAAAGCACCATTCAAAGTTTCTGAAGGGTCATAGCCTTCTACAATGATGAGTGGCTTCATCAATCTTTGTGTGGTATTGCGGGTAGGGTTTAGCTCAGAAAGTACTACCCTTACCTGTGCCCCTGCA
>JBBRUH010000269.1:0-8017 GCA_038248005.1 Cytophagales bacterium
AGGGTTCAAGGTTAATATAGACAGTAGATTCGGGTAAAACATCCAAATTGCTGATACTTTTAATTGCATTTACTTCTGCGTGAGCTTCTCCATACTTTTGATGCCACCCTTCTCCTATAATTTTATTTTGATGTGCGATAACACAGCCTACCATAGGGTTGGGGCTTACCTGTCCTTGTCCATTTTGTGCTATGTCAAAACACCTTTTCATGTATAATTCGTCTTGGCTCAAGGTAGTGTTATTTATGTATTTTGCGATAAAGATACACAATCAATTTAATTTTTATGAAGAAAATCAGACGTTATTTATTGAAAACTAACAAATTTTTAAGAAAATTTTATTAATTTATTTTTTTTATCTACCTTGCTTAAAATTTAAAAAAGCTATCATAGAAACATTTAAAAGGATATATTTAATCAATTTTAATCAAAACTGATTACCTAAAATTCTTTTAAGCCCATTAAGTTCAAAAAATATTGCCCGATTTTTGAAACATTGCCACATATACAACAAAGTTGATATTTTATAAAAATGAACAAGGAACCAAAAATACTCCTCATCGATGATAATGAGATTGATAATTTGATTAATCAAAGATTAATCAAAGAATTAAAGTTATCTGCCAATGTTCAAGTTTTTCAGTCAGCCAGAGAAGCATTATTTTATCTCAAAAGTACTGCTCAATCTAACTGTCTAGCTCTTCCTGATTTGATTTTCTTGGATTTGTACATGCCTTTGATGGATGGTTTTTCTTTCATGCAAGAATACAAAAAATTAAAACTAAACCAATACAAGCCTATTAAAATCTTGGCTTTGTCTTGCTCTATCTATGACAAGGAAATCAGAAATATCTTATCTTATGAAGAAGTAGAAGACTTTATCTCTAAGCCACTCAACCAAGAAAAAATTAATCGCTTAAAAAATCCTGTTTTTAAGTAGCGTTAGACTTCTTTTTTTTGTGGTTTATGAATAGAAAAAAATTAGATAAAAACTAACTATTGATTAGAGTTGTTGCACATTGATTATCAACACTTTACTTTTTTATAACCATATATACACATAGAAAACATAGGGAATTGCTTACGAAAAGCTCCTGCATTAGGCAACAAAGCTTATCATTCTAAGATTCTCAAATAAAAAAGTAACAACTCTATTATAAAAGCCTATCATTGTGAGGCTAAAGAGATGAAATGCTGAGAAGATTAGCTTTTCTATCAATAGATTTTTATTTAAAAATTCTTTCATCTTTATTTTTTATCCTAACTAATAGTCTATGAATCAAGAGTTAAGATTAACACAACTTTTATCAAAGTTAAAAGAAATTGAGAGAAGTACGGTTTCTCTACAAAATCAAATAGATGAAATAAGATTTGAGATTAAGACTATTCAAGATAAAAAATCTTCCGATTCTAATTTTTTTACCTCATCTTCTAATACTTCTTCTGAAAAACCACCCCTCACGGAAACCCACCAAAAAGCTGAGAAAGCATCTTTTGAGTCTGAGTATTATCATATTGATTCAGAAATTCCTCATGAAAATTTTGGAGAAGTTAATTCACCTTCTTCTTCCGAAGAATCTCATACCCCCTCTTCCGACTCCAACTGGGAAAATTTTATTGGAGGTAATCTGTTAAGTAAGTTAGGTATTTTGATTTTAATCTTGGGCTTAGGAGTGTTAGTAAAATATGCTATAGACCAAAACTTGCTGAGTCCTGTAACACGTGTAGTGCTTGCTTATGTGGGAGGAGGCATACTTTTAGGAGTGTCTTATTATCTCCGTGCTACTTATAAATCTTATAGTGCAGCACTATTTAGTGGAGGAATTGCTACTTTTTATTTTACTACTTATATCGCCCAAAATGTCTTAGAATTAATGCCTTTACCACTAGCTTTTGTGTTAATGCTTCTCTGTACAGCATTCACTGTGTATGAATCTACTCGCTATCAAGAAGAAGTAATCGGAATGGTAGGTTTGATAGGTGCATATACTGTGCCTATTTTGTTGAGTAGTGGTGGTGGCAATATTGCTATTTTTTATTCTTATTTAGCATTGATTAATCTTATCATTTTATGGTTGGCTTTCAAGCAATCCTGGTCTCGTACTATTTATCTAGCTTTTGGGCTGACTTGGCTTGCCCTGTTGGGAGGTTTAGCTTCTTCTATTGATAGTTTTGACTGGGAAGTATTGGCTTTTGGTGGACTATTTTTCATCATTTTCCAAGTAGCCTTTTCTTTAGTAATTCTCAAAAAACTAAACGAGGAAATTGCCTTTATTTGTCTTATCATCAATACGGTTATTTACTATCTGATAGGTGTTGCAGAATTCACTTCCTTATCAGAAGAAAATATAATCAGAAATGCCTTATTCTTTTTTACCCTTGGTTTGGCTTTGTATCACGGAGGAGCGGCGTTCTGGTTTTCAAAACAAGACAATTCCATCTCTAAACTTATTTCTCTAAACTTAAATCTAAGCATTATCGGACTGGTAGTAGCTGTTCCTATGCGTTTTGATGGAACTCCATTGGTCATAGGTTGGCTCTTAGAAGCTTTGATTTTATTTGCTATAGGTCGTCTAAGGTCTTTACCCACAGCAGAGAAGTTTAGTATAGGGATTTTAGGTTTGAGTCTATTCACATTGATTCGCTATTGGGGAATGGAATATGTAGCACCTTTTGGCGAGTTTAATGAGCTATTTTTATGGAATCAAAATTTTCTCACGTCCTTTTTATTCATCACAGGGTTATCTATTTGGGCTTACTTAGATGAGTTATTCCCAACCAAAGATAGGCAGGAAGAAGGTGTTTTTAGTTATGTACCTATTTTACAGCATTTAGATATAGTTTTGGTTTCACTGATTTTTTTGGTGGGCTATTTTGGGATTCTCTTAGAGTTTAGTGCCAGAATGCCACTTGCATCCTCATTAGTAGATGCTAATCAGGAGATTTATACACGTACAAGCCTGTATATTTTTACTGGTTTTTATGTAGGAGTTTGCCTTTTGCTTAATTATCTCTGGATAAAAAAATCTAAAATTACCGATTTCTTGATTCTCTCACAGGTTATTTTTGGGGTATTACTTACCTTATTCTCTTTAGAAAATGGGCTTATTTCAGAAGTGATTTATCTTCCTCTTCGATTTTTGTTATATGCTTCCCTTGTATTCTCTTGTGTCTTGGCTTATTATACTTCTCAAAAAGATTGGGTTAAAAAATCTCAGAGATATTTGATTATTTATTTTCATGTCTTGAGCATTGCTTGGATAAGTTTTGAACTAGTAGATGGTTTTTTGGTGCAAGGAAGTGCCAACCCTGAGCTACGACGTGAAATAATACAAAGACTTTGGCTTACTTTATTCTGGGCATTGTATTCATTGATTTTGATTGCGTATGGCATTGCCCAAAAAAGAAAGTATCTCCGTTTGACTGGGTTTGCTTTATTTGGGCTTACTATCTTGAAGCTATTCACCTTAGACTTGAGTTATAATTCTCCTATCAATGTAATATTAGCACTTATAGGAGTAGGTGTTTTATTGTTGATTACTGCCTTCTTATATCAAAAATTTAAGGATGTTATCTTGGCTGATGATGAAGAGTAGATTGTGTTCTTAGTAGTAAAACGTGAACTTAGGATTGGTCTTTAGATAAAACTGGACTCGGTTCTCGGTTAGATTTTTTTTAAATTAGTATTCTTAGTAATAGTTTAAAAATAAAATGGATATTTATTTTGATTAAAACGCTCATTATCAGTAACTTATTAACTCAATAATTAATAACTTATCTCTTACTTATTCCGTGGGAATAAAATATTTATAGAAAATAATAAAACAGTACGACCCCTATCGGGGTCATATATCTATCTTGATTGTCTTGCTATAAACTTGAGATGCCTTTAGCATCCTTTTACATCATATTCATTAAGATAAAGGTTTTTGCCTTAACAATGGTTTGTTTTCGAAGAAAATAAGACCTTGTTAATAGTATAGAGGAAAGTGTTTCTGATAATTCATTTAATTCAGAGTTTAAGTTAGTAAAATAAACGCTACTCTGTGATACCCTATTCTCGGTCGCCTATGAGGACACAGTCAACGGCATAAAAAAAGCCATTCTCTTGAAAGAAAATGACTTTTTAGATTTAGGTCTATTGATTTATTTTAGACAAATTTGCTAAAACTATTAATGGTATTTTTCTTTTTATCAGTATAAGGCGGATAAAGCATTTTAAGGGTAGTCCAGCCAATACGTTGATTTAAGACTGCACGCTCATTGCTAAAAGCTAGGAAGCCATAATAACCATGAGTTTTACCGATTCCACTGTTATTTACTCCCCCAAAAGGCAAATCAGGATTGGAGATATGTGCTAGAGTTTCGTTAATTGCTGTACCACCTGCAGAGGTGTTTTTGATTACAAATTCTTGGTTCTTTTTATCTTTGCTAAAACAGTAAAGAGCCAAAGGCTTCGGCTTCGTATTGACGTAATCTGTGGCTTCTTTAAGAGATTTGAAAGAAATAATAGGCAAAATAGGCCCAAAAATCTCTTCGCTCATCACTGCCATATTATCATCTACCTCTGTAATCAGCGTAGGTGCGATAAAATTATCATCCGCATTCATCTCTCCTCCATCTAATACCTTAGCACCTTTTTCTACGGCATCTTCTAGTAAGCCTTTTATTCTGCTAAAGTGCCTTTGATTGACTACTCGCGTATAATCTGGAGACTCCTCAATAGTAGTAGTATTATCTTGCCCATAAAGTTTTTTGATGTTTTCTTTCATTTCCTCTACTAAGGCATCTTTCACACTTTCATGCACCAATAGATAATCAGGAGCAATACAGGTTTGTCCACAATTCATAAACTTACCCCAGATAATCTTCTGGGCAGCATCTTTGATATTGGTGGTTTCATCTACGATGGTAGGTGATTTACCTCCTAGCTCAAGTGTTACAGAAGTGAGGTGCTTGGCAGCGGCTTCCATGATTACTTTGCCGAGCATAGGGCTGCCTGTAAAGAAAATGTGATCAAAAGGTTGCTTAAGCAATACTTGTGCAATAGTAGCATCTCCTTCTAATACTGCTACTTCCTTTTCATCAAATACTTCATTCACCAATTTTTTGATAAGTGCTGAAGTATTGGGAGTCATCTCAGAAGGTTTAACAATGGCTGTGTTCCCCCCCGCAATGGCATACAAGAGAGGGTCTATGGCTAATTGGAAAGGATAATTCCAGGGAGAGATAATCAATGTAACCCCTTTAGGCTCAAAATAAACCTTAGAACTAGAGCCTATCATATTTAAGGGCGTAGGTACTCGCTTGGGTTTCATCCATTGCTTTAAGTGCTTGATGGTATGTGTTATAGAAGCAAGCACTCCGAAAATTTCTCCTAAATCAGCCTCAGCAGATGATTTCTTAAAATCTTTATAAACTGCCTCATGGATTTGAGGACGGTAATGTAAAACAATAGCTTTTAGTTTTTTGAGCTTCATAATTCTTTCCTGAGCAGTGCTATGTCTTAACTCAAGAGCATATTCTTTTTGAGCAGCAAATATACGCTTTACTTCTTTTTCGATAGACTCTACATCGGTGGAAGTTAATGTTGGATTTGACATTGTTTGATAATTTTAATTCAAAAATTAAGTGATTTTAACATTCTAATTTACACAAAAAAAATCTTAATGTCCTTATTATTCCTAGTTTTTTAACAAAATATTTAGACTAAATAGGATTTTTGTTATTGGGTTAAAGTTAATAAGTTATTGGTTATTGAGTTAATAAGTCATTGGGTTATATTAGTGTCATATAACAGTGTCAGTATCATAGCTTCATTCTTCACTCCTAAACTTCTCGCTACTCACTTCTAACGTCAATACCTCACTAAATCAACCTTTCTCTAATCCCCTTACTTGCTACTCACTTCTTTTATCTCAGTATAGTCTATGCCCATGTGTGAGTTATCATAAATGGCTTTTCCCTCCGAGATAATGATAACCTGAGGCGACTGATGCTCTACACCGAACTCTTGAGCGATTTGGCTTGAGATATTTCTATACTGAATCAAATCTAAGAAGTAAGGCTTAATGTGTGTCATTTCTTCTTGATTCCAAGTTCTTTCTAAGCGATTGAGGGCGGAGGCACTGATAGAGCAACGTGTGCTGTGCTTAAAAAGCAATACTTTTTGGTTTTGAGAGGTTTCTATTACTTCTCTGAGCATGTCTGCCTGTGTCAGTTCTTGCCAAGGTATTCCAGTTGTTTTTGAATCAGAGGTATTTGACTTGAATAAATTTTTGAACATTTTATTTTTATTTTACTTTTATGATTAAATTGTATAATCGCACTCATAAATAATCTAATTCACCTTTAATTGGTTCAATATTATGGCCTTAAACCCCAAACATTATCGAATTATTCTAGAAAGAGAACTCAAGAAACTACATGATGAAGTGAGTGCTTATACTTCTGATACTGACTTGTGGAAGGTTTCTGAAGGTATCACTAACTCTGGTGGAAATCTAGCAGTGCATCTTATTGGTAATCTTAGGCATTACATAGGAGCAGTTCTAGGTAAAGAAAATTATGTACGTGATAAATCTGAGGAGTTTAGTACAAAAGATGTCTCAAAGGATAGTATATTGGCTGATATAGAAAGTTTATTTGAGCCTATGAAGCAGATTATTGATCATTTAGAGGAAGAAGTGATTGATGGAAACTACCCAGCAGAAATAGAAGGGAAAACATATCCTACTGAGCTGATTTTGCACCATACCATCGCACACTTCAGCTATCACTTAGGGCAGATAAACTATCACAGGAGAATACTGGGGAAGATAAATGTCTGATTATCCTATTTAAAAGCGGGACTACTCTATTTAATTGCTAACTTTTCCTCCACGGTCTATGTCATAGGTCATTACGCCTTGCTCTGTCCATTGTCTGAGAAGTAAGGGTTCTTTTTCTTCCCACCATCTTTGAGGATATTGTCTATCTTCTTTGCGGGCTCTGTTTTCGTGCCACTCACGCCAAGTGCCTACTTTACAATTATTTTGATAATCGCCTGATTCTGCTACCACTCCATTTTCATAAAAGCGATAATATTTGCCTTCTTTGCGATTATGCATTATCGGGATGATTTCTTTGACTTTCTTTTGACCTGCATCATAATAAGTGATTTCTGAGTCTTCAGGATAACCTAAATGAAAGGTAACTTTTTCGGTGAGAATACCTTTTCCGTCATGCTCTGTCCACTTATCGTGCTTAAGTCCTTTATAATAATAGCCTTCTTCTCTAAGTTCTTGGTTTCTATATTTTTGGTATTGTCCGTGTAAAAGATATGCACTCAGCCCTTTTTTGAGCTTAGCACGAAAATCATCGTAGCTATCTTGTTTGATTCTCTTTGCTTTGGTGTCATAGTAGTAGATTTCTTTTTGGTAAGAATCTTTAATCAGATAAGTATCTTCTATCATCCTAAAAACCTCTACTGTAATGGTGCTAGAACCCGTTTTGGTAAATCCACCTTTGGTTTTGAGACCAAAATATATTTTTTTCTTTTTTTTCTTCTTGCGTTTTTTATTTTGTTTTTCTTCTTCTTTGGCGAGTTTTGCCTCCTCATCACTGAGTTCATATCTTAGATTGGGCTGGTCTTCATTAAAAAACTCTTGCTCATCTAGCTCTAAGATTCCTTCTTCTTCATTATTTGGTACTTCTTTTTTATCCTTTTTTTGAGCTTGTGCTTCTATGGAGATGCCATAACAAACACCTAGTATTAAAATTAAATACGTCCAAAGAGAAAATATTTTTTTGAAATAGGTCATAAAATTTTGTGATAGTCTATAATGAAAAACTATTTAATAAATAACGGAAACCCTCTATACAATATTAGAGATTGAGTTATTAGTTGATTGAGAGATTAAGTTTTTATCTTTCAACCCTAAAACTTATCTCTTAGTAACCCTTTCAAAATAAAGTATTTATTTAGTTTGAGTAAAATTCTTAGTAAAAAGGAAAAAATAAACTGCTCAACAAATGA
>JBBRUH010000270.1:0-7900 GCA_038248005.1 Cytophagales bacterium
AAAGACCCAAATGCTTGCCTAAAAAGTGGTTTTTGTACCACAGATATTAGATTTCTATCTTATCCAAATAAAAGATACTGTATCAGTACTATTTCTAAGCAGTCTTGTACTGAGAATAATTAAAAACTTGATTGTGCCTGATTATTTTCTAACTTAAAAATAAAATGTCTCATTCCCTCTATTATTCAACCCTCCTCCCCTCCACTATTACCAAATTATTAAATATCGTATAAACACTTGTGTTTTAAGAAAAAAACATTTATTTTTGTAACAAGCAACCAGATTCATCCCTAATCTCGTGTTGTAGTTTTATTCATTCATTAAACCCTAAAAATTATGTTTTACAAACCGATTTCTAAACTCTTGGTGTTACTGCTATGCCTTAGCCTAAGCACCTGTAACTGGTTCTCCAAAAAAGATGAGCCTAGACCCGACCTGCCCCCCGAAACTCAGACAGGGGCTAGAACCTTTGGGTGCTATATCAATGGTGTACCTTATAGACCCCTTGGCTTTGTAGGGCTTACTTCGAATTTCTCGCCTGTGCTTGTGCCTAATGGTGGATTTAGAATTGGTACTTATCGCATTAATCCAAGTCGTAGTATAGATTTAGGGTTAAGTTTTGGTTTCGCAAACCTTTCCTCTATTGGGATTTACGAAATAAACTCGGAAAACGGCATTTTACGTTTTCATGATTTAAATACAAATTGCTCGTACTTTACTTCAAGAGAAAATTGTTCTTACGAAGGCACAATCACCATTACGAAGTATGATATGGTGAATTTTATTGTGTCAGGCAGGTTTGAGGCTACACTCTTTGTGCCTGATTGTGATACTATCCGCATCACCGAAGGTCGCTTTGATGTCAAATTTAATTAATTCTTCCACCCTTAATTTTAAAAAAATGAAAAATTTATTTAAAAATCAAATCAAATCAAATCAAATCAAATCAAATCAAATCAAATCAAATCAAATCAAATCAAATCAAATCAAATCAAATCAAATCAAATCAAATACTTATTTATTCTTTTATTTTGCTTTGTAAGTCAGTTTAGTTTTGCCCAAGAGTTCAATGCCTTGCGTACAGAACTCAACAGTGTGTTCGCCCTCATTAACAAATCTCAAATCCCTACTGGCATCCTAGACGAATATGGCTATGGACTGATGGAAGCCAAATCAATTACTTCTCAAGATACCTTAGATATCAATAGCTGGAGAGCCTTGTATTATAGCCTCTTTACGGCTCGGATTTATGGTACACAGACGCTCCCAAGCCTAGATACCCTCAATGCTCGGTTTGAGCAATACACAGGCTCCGCCATCCAAGTTCCGCTCATTCACTATAACTTCAATGGCTTAAAATCCAATGCGGTGAGTTCTAACCTGCTCAGTGTCCAGAACCAGCAGTTCAAAGATGTGATAGGAAGAACCCAAAGCCCTTACTCTAGCCACAGTGTGTTTGCGGCTGCCCTCAGCAAGGCAGTCAGCTATACGGGCGATGTTTCCTTTATCGTGAGGTCTAATTTGTTTCTGAGCAATACAGGTAAAACCCTCTCTCAGATTCAGATAGATGCAGGTAATGGGCAAGGATGGAAAAGCCAAGATAAATACTCGAGACCTAGCAGAGGGAACTTACTTTCTTAAAATAACAGATGACAAAGAAACAGTAGTAAAACGCATCATCATCAAGCACTAAAAACCTATTTTATAACAAAAAACCTTCTCAATTTGATTTGAGAAGGTTTTTGTTATCCTAAATGATACTTACTTTGTCATTAGGCATCTGCGATACTGCGTTAGCCTTTTGACCCACTTTCAGATTTCTACGAAATGACAGGGGAAATTCCCCCTTTGGGGGTTAGGGGGCTTTCCCTTTGTAGCTTAATGGCTTCTTGCTTATCTTTGGGCACTTTTACTAAAAAAACACACACATGGCATGGTATCTCTTACATAGTGCATTGATAGTAGGGCTTACTTTTTGGCTCAAAAAAACCTATCAGCAAGAACCCTTATCGGCTTTTTTTATACCAGGCATGATGCTCAAGCTGATGGCAGGTGTGGGTTATGGTTTGCTTTATATTGTTTATTACCAAGAAACAGGTGATTCTTTTAATTATTTTCAGGATGCCTGCCACTTGACTGCCCTTGCACACCATGATTTTATGGGCTATGTACGTTTATTGTTTTTCAATGAATATTTCCCTGAGTTAGACCCATTTATTTCGAGCCATGTCTGGCGAAGTGAGCGAACTTTTATGATGATTAAGCTAGTCAGTATTTTCAATCTTTTGACAGGTGATAATTATTGGCTGACGGGATTTTATTTTTCTTTTTTTAGCTTTTGGGGAATGTGGCAAGTTGCCAATGCTTTGAGCAGACTCTTTCCGAGGAGTAGCTATGCAGCGTTACTGGCTCTTGTATTCTTTCCAAGTACTATTTTCTTTAGTAGTGGTCTGAGCAAAGAAAGCCTTGCTTTGGCATCTATTGGCTTTATGCTTGCTAGATTTTTAGGCTATCTAGAGCCTCAAAAGCGAAGTTATTCTTATCATCTAGGTACAAGTTTGATTTACTTGGTAGGCATTGTTATTTTGGCATTGATGCGTTTTTATTATTTGGCTGCCTTGCTGGCTTGTATGGGTGCTTTTGTAGGTACTGTCTTGGTCTTAGCACAACTCAAAAAACTCAACATTCAATTGCCTGCTTATGGTCAAGTCTTGCTGATGTTTGGTCTAAGTGCTTTTTTGTTGTGGATAGCTACTCTGAGCAGTCCTTTGCTACACCTTGATTATTTTTGGTATGCGGTGGTGTATAGTCATAATCTTAGCTATATTTTATCTGATTACAATGATTTGATTCACTACTCTACTTGGGGTGGAAACGGCTATATTACCCTAGATGCCAACTGGAAAAATATGTTTATCAATGTTCCACTGGCTTTTGTATCGGCATTGTTTCGCCCTTTTATATGGGAAACAGGAGGGAATAAGCTAAAAATAATTTACAGTTTAGAAAATCTAGCAGTGATGATGTGTACTTTTTGGACTTTGATTTTCTTTTGGAAAGAAAAGTATAAAAGCACCTATTATCTTAAAACAAATACCCTTTTGCTAACAGCTTTGGGGATGTATTTGGTGGTTTTACTTTCATTGATTGCTTTGGCATCACCCAATTTGGGTTCATTGGCACGTTATAGAGTGGGAGGCTATCCGTTTTTTGTATATGTAGTTCTTTTGCCTTTGAGTGATTGGCTATACAAAAAAAGCTTTATCAGAAAAATATTTCCGATAAAGCCTTTTTCTAATAAATGTTAAGTTTTAGTAAAAGTGTTTCTTTCTTTTTCTAATGTCTAAAGTCAAGTACTAAGTAAGCAGGCTAGAGTGGAGAAAAAAAATTAAGTTTTTTTAAATTATTTCAAAAATAATTCACAATCTACTATAAATCAAGTGCGTACAAATAAAAATATTTTTAAATAAATACGCAATATGTCTTTAAATACGCTTAGATTTCAGTTTTTATCTCTTTTTATAGCTTGTATTTGCTTGTTCTCCTTTACTCAGGTATCTGCTCAAGAGATATATTTTGAATGGCAGACAGATATTCCTCTCACTCGCAATCATCAAAAACTCACACTTCCTTGGGCAGGTGGTTTTAATTCTCCACAGTTTTCTAGCTTTGACCTAAACCAAGATAATCAATTAGATTTAGTCGTCTTCGAACGCACTTCTAGCAAGATTTACACATTTCTCTATACCTCTCAGAAAGGCTATCAATACGCTCCTGCGTATGAATCTTTTTTTCCTGATGATTTGAAGGGTTGGTTACTACTAAGAGATTATGACCAAGATGGGCGAATGGATTTATTTACGCATGCTCCCTTTGGCATGAAGGTCTATCAAAATATAACTTCTCCCCATTCTCCTCCTCAATGGAAACTACTGATAGACCCTGTTCGCACCAAGGGTTTTCGTGGAATGGTTAATTTACAGGTCAATATGCTGGATATTCCTATCATCCAAGACATAGACCAAGATGGAGATTTGGATATTATTTGCTTTGATTTTGCTCAAGGAAGTTGGCTTGAATTTCACCAAAACCTCAGTCAAGAAAATTACAATAACTCTAGCCAATTAGAATTTGAACGAAAAAGCACTTGTTGGGGAGGCGTAATAGAGGGAACTACTTGTGGAGAATATACTTTTGGCTATGACTGTGAGGTAGAATCTGAAAGTGGTGGCGGAGGTCATCCATTTAAGACGATGCATGTAGGCTCTACTTTAGCCTTGCAAGACCTCAATGGTGATGGACTACTAGATGCCTTGGTGGGAGAAATTTCTTGCCCTCATATTTATTATTTGCCCAATGTAGGCACACCTCAAAAAGCTCTTTTTGAAAGTTTTAACCAAGAGTTTCCACCTAGTAAGCCGATTGTATTAGAAGATTTTCCTGCCGTATTTTTTGAAGATGTCAATGCAGATGGCAAGAAAGACCTCTTGGCAAGCCCCAATGTATTTGTCAATTCAGAAAATAAAATTGACTTTCAACATTCAGTTTGGCTTTATGAAAATATAGGTACGGAAACCAAGCCTGATTTTCAATTCAAGCAAGATGATTTTCTTCAAAGTGAAATGCTAGAAGTAGGTGAAAATGCTTTTCCTGCCCTCAGTGATATGGATGCAGATGGTGATTTGGATTTGCTAGTAGGAGAACGAGGAAATATCAATGGAAATCAGTTTTTAGCAAAGCTTCATTATTATCAAAATATAGGCACAACACAAGAGCCTCATTTTGAGCTAATAGAAGATGATTATTTAGATGTTTCTGCTTGGCAAATTACTGATACCAAGCCTTTTTTCTTTGACATCAATGAAGATGAATCTCTTGATTTGGGGCTAGTCTATAATCAAGAAAAGCAAAGCAAGATTATTTTTTTTATCAATCAAGCCAAGAAAGGCAAGGCTTTTAAGTTCAATCCCAAAAAAACTTTCACTCCTACACTCACTTTGGAGTACGGTGATTTCCCTTGCTTTTTAGCTATAAATCAAGATAAAAATGTAGAGATATTGATGGGTAAAAGACGAGGGAATCTGGCATTACTCGAAGCTCAAGATAAGACCTACATTCTCCAAACGGATACTTTAGGAGGAATTTATAAACAGAATTTACGTCATAACCTCACGCCTATTTTAGTTGATTTTAATCAAAATGGTCAAGTAGATTTATTGACAGGTGATGCAGAAGGTTTCCTTAAGTATTATCCTGATTTTGAAGCCAAAAAGACTCAAACTTGGGAAGATTCAGAAGTCTTTTTTATGAATACTCTCTCTAAGCAGACTCTCAGAGAAGATTTGGGGGCTAGTATTTTTCCAGCAGTAGGAGATTTGAATGGAGATAATCTTCCTGACCTCATCATCGGGTTAAATACAGGCGGTATCAGAATAGCCTATAGTGTGAGAAGGTAAACTGAATAGGCACTTTATTTTGAATTTATTATTTATAGATAGATTTTCTCTAAAAAATATTTTCAAAATAGCCTCAAAATCTAATCTTCATCAAGCATTATTTTCATAAAAGATACCAGCCTCTGCACGTACCCAATCAAGCACTTCCATCAGTTCTAAACTATCAGCATGAGACATAATAGGACTTTCAATTTGTCCTTCTCTTAGACAGACTCCTACTTCTATTGCTTCGTAATTATATCCATTTCCTTCACTTTCTATCTCTATGATTTCATCTTTTACAAATCGCTCAATGCGTTCTACTTGGGTCTGAGTCGTGTGAAAAGGAGAGTGCATTTTAATTCTTGCTTTATCTCCAAAAATATTGGCTTCTATGGACTGATGAGCTACTATAGAGGAAGACAAAACTGCCAAAGCACCTGAATTATATTTGAATAACATCCCACAACTATAGTCTATGCCTGTGCGTCCTATATTGGCTTTAGCTTGGATTTCGGCAGGCTTTCCAAGCAGACTTACAGCCAAGAAGATAGGATAAATCCCTACATCTAATAAAGAACCTCCTCCCAATGCAGGGTTAAAAATCCTTCCCTGTGGGTCATAAGGTGCTTTAAAGCCAAAGTCTGCTTGAATGGTTTGTATCTTGCCAATGTCTTCAGCCTCTATCATGCTTTGTACTCTCTGAAAAGAAGGCAAAAACTTAGTCCAGAGTGCTTCCATCAAAAAAACTTTCTTTCGCTTTGCCAAAGAAATCATCTCCTGAACTTGCTTTAGATTCATTGCAAAGGGTTTTTCGCACAGGACAGCCTTTTTTTTCTGAAGGCACATCATGGTGTTTTGGTAGTGTAGCACATGAGGCGTCGCAATATAGACCACATCCACTTCAGGATTATTGAGCATTGCCTCATAGGAGTCATAACAATAAGTTACTCCATACTTTTCCCCAAAAGCAGTGGCTTTTTCGTAATCTCTAGATGCTACAGCTATAAGCTTGCTATCTGGCACAAAGGCTAATCCCTCTGCAAATTTATGGGCTATTTTTCCTAACCCCATGATGCCCCAACGAATGACTTTATTCATAATTAAAAAATAAAAAATTGAAGAATTGATGGAAATTTACTAATTTTCTAGCAACGATGTATCATAAAAATAGAAATTAGTAAGATGCTATTCTCTAATAAATCTGTAAAGTGTTGATAATGAACGATTTATTTTTAATGTTTTATAAAGGGAAAGGTTAATCATCAAATCTCACATTCACTTAATCACCTAAATTTAAAAAAATATGGCTCTTATCAAATCTGTAAGAGGGTTTAGTCCCGAAATAGGTCAAGATTGTTTTTTGGCAGAAAACGCTACACTCATTGGGCAAATCAAAATGGGTAATCAATGCAGTGTTTGGTTTAATGCCGTAGTACGAGGGGATGTAAGCCCAATCACGATGGGAAATCAAGTAAATGTACAAGATGGAGCCATCATCCATGCGACTTATCAACGCAATGAAACATGCATAGGCAATCAAGTTTCTATTGCCCATAATGCCATAGTGCATGGCTGTACCATTGAAGATAAAGTATTGATAGGCATGGGAGCTATTGTGATGGATGGGGTAGTGGTGAAGACAGGCTCTATCGTTGGTGCAGGAGCAGTAGTCTTACAGAATACAATCATAGAAGAAGGTCAAATCTGGGCAGGCAATCCAGCAAAATTCATTAAAAACACGAGCGAATTTACTAACTCAGAGATTGAGCGAATCGCCAATGCCTACCCCAAGTATGCGTCTTGGTTTCAAGAAGAATCAGAATAAAATGAGTTTAAATACAAAATAAAATTTTGATAATCAATCTAGTAAATAAATTTCCATTAATCCTTTTTTAACATTCATCTCTTTGCCTATGCTCTGTCCAGTCTGAGGCTTATTTGTATTCACAACCTCTGACCAGTTAAGACCAGTCTGACCAGTTTGCTTTTGTGGGTAAGACGCTCAGACCAGTTAGAGATTAAAAATCTATTGCTCTGAAGTCGGGATTACAAATCCCGACTAGCTGATTGAAAGACTTCATGACGCAAAAAGGTTATTGGTGTCAAAATGGCTAAATGAATATTGTGCTATCAAAAGAAGTTTTGGTAGCCATTTCTAAACACCACCCAAATATTTGAAAATCAATGTATTATAAATATTGTTATTCAAGCTTATAGAGATGAAATCACTCCTAAGAAACGTAAAGATATTCCTCTGTAAAATAAGTCTAAGACGAAAACTCCTTGTAATAGGTCTGAAGCTTTTTTAACAAACTTTCTGAACGGGTATATCCTTAAAGTATCAAATAAAAAAATGAATAATTTAGCATAAATTATCATAAAAAAAGTATCTTTGGATATAAATGTTGGCTCATAGTATAGTTTGAAATATGGTGTGCTGTCTAATAATATAGAAAATCGGC
>JBBRUH010000271.1:0-7899 GCA_038248005.1 Cytophagales bacterium
AATTATTCAAGCTCCACAAAAATTGTCAGATAACCGATTAGTTTAAAAATCATCTGTATTGAATAAGCAGATGGTTAAAACTAGTTCGCACTTTTATTTTGTTATAAAACCCTTACTATCAGAATTTTACTAAGATAATTCACCACTCATCATTTATAACTTATCACTTATTTCCAAATAAAAAGCAGTTTTACCCCTGCTTAAGTTTATCTTCAAAGCGAATCAATTTTTCCATAGCCTGTTCCATCGTCTCATATTTTTTAGCAAAGCAAAAACGAAGATGTTTATGGTCTTCTGCTTGGGTATAAAAAGGTGAAAAAGGAATCGTAGCTACTCCTACTTCACGGGTCAGTCTTTGGGCGTATTCTATGTCATTTTCTTGAGAAAGATGTCCATAAGAAACCGTCTGAAAGTAAGTTCCTTCACAAGGCAATAGCTTAAAGGCAGTATCAGAGAGCCATTCTCTTATTTTATCACGCCTAGCCTGGTAAAAAGAGGGCAGTTCTTGGTAGTGCTTTTCATCTTTTAAGAAATCTGCTAAGGCATATTGTGCAGGGGTAAAAGTAGAAAAGGTATTGTATTGATGTATTTTACGTAGTTCATTAGTCAATGCAGGAGGAGCGATGCAGTAACCTACTCTCCAGCCCGTAACGTGAAAAGTCTTCCCAAAAGAAAAAACAGCAAAGCTTCTCTCTCTCAGTTCAGGATAACGCAAAACGCTTTGATGAGCCTTCCCATCAAAAATAATATGCTCATAGACCTCATCTCCAATCACCAAAATAGGCGTATCTTTCACCAAGTCGGTCAAGGTCTGCATATCTTTGGCTTTGAGTGTAGTGCCACTCGGATTATGAGGTGTATTGATGATTAAAAGGCGAGTCTTAGGTGTAATGGCAGTACGGGCTTTTTCCCAATCAAGGCTAAAATCCTCCGCATTGAGTGAGATAGGAACAACTTTTCCCTCAAAAAGCTCTATTACAGGCTTGTATAAATCATAGGCTGGCTCAAATATAATCACCTCATCATCGGCTTTAACCACTGCTGCGATGATATTAAAAATAGCTTCACTTGCTCCTGAGTGAACTGTAATCTCAGTTTCTGGGTCTATAGAGATGCCGTGGTCTCTCTCAGTTTTGAGAGCGATTTGCTCACGCAATGCTGGTAGCCCTGCCGTAGGGCAATATTGATTTGCCCCTTGTTTCATATAATGCGTAACTCCCTCTATCAACTCTGGGTGGCACTCAAAATCAGGGAAGCCTTGTGAAAGATTGATGGCTTGGCATTCTTGGGCAAGTTTGGACATCAATGAAAAGATGGTCGTACCTACCTTGGGTAGTTTAGAATCTAGGGCGTATTTGGAAATTGTAGAAGGCATTGTTTAGTAAAATTAGAATGAATAGTGTATGACGGCTAATAAATCGCACATTCAATTTTTAATCATAAAAATAAGTCTTTTCGTGGCAAAAATAGTGATTTTACAAACAATAAGGAGATAAAAAATTTCATCATACCTTATATGTCTAGTACCAAAAATTAAAGTTCTTTTTTAAAGTTGAGCTAACTTTAAAAACTTCACAAGTTATTATATAAGACACATAAAACTTCCTCTCTGCTTTATTTGTTTCAAAAAGCACCTCATAAAATAGGTGTAATCTACTTTCTATTTTTTTTGATTGAAGATTTTATTTAATTTGCTAAGATATTTAGAATTGACTTTTAGACAGAAAATAACTCCATCAAATAAATCTTTTTTTCAGAATGTATAAAATACCTTTTCATACACAAAATCTTGCTCAGTATCGTTTTTTGGTAACAGGTGGAGCGGGCTTCATTGGCTCTCACTTGGTAGAATATCTATTGCTCCATGGAGCAAAAAAAGTAGTGGTATTAGATAACCTTGCTACAGGTTTTAAAGATAATCTAGTAGTTTTTGAAGAAAATCCTCATTTTGAACTCATAGAAGGGGATATTCGTGCTCTTGCTGACTGCCAGAAGGCTTGTGAAAATATCGACATTGTGCTTCATCAAGCAGCTCTAGGCTCGGTGCCACGCAGCATTCAAGACCCTATTACCACCAATGCAGTCAATATCGATGGCTTTATGAATATGCTTGTAGCTGCTAGAGATAGTCAAGTAAAACGCTTTGTGTATGCTGCTTCTTCTTCTACTTATGGTGATAGCAAGTCTTTGCCTAAGGTAGAAGATAAAATCGGTAAGCCACTCTCCCCTTATGCCGTTACGAAATATGTCAATGAACTCTATGCAGACGTATTTGCACGTACTTATGAGATGGAAATCATAGGTTTGCGTTATTTCAATGTATTTGGACCTCGCCAAAGCCCTAAGGGTGCGTATGCTGCTGTGATTCCTTTGTTTATCGATGCACTCTTAAAAAATGATGCTCCTACTATTAATAGTGACGGTGAGCAAACCCGTGATTTTACCTTTGTAGCAAATGCCGTACAAGCAAATATAAAAGCAGCATTGGTAGAAAAGCCCGAAGCACTTAATCAAGTGTATAATGTAGCTGTAGGCGAACGAACTTCACTCAATCAATTGTATCAAATTTTGAGAACTAAAATTGGCTCTGAACTACAAGCACTACATGGGCCTGCTCGTGCAGGCGATATCCAAGATAGTCTTGCGAATATAGACAAAGCCCGTACACTGTTAGGCTATGACCCAAAAATAGACATCAAAAATGGTTTGGAGATTACCCTAGAATGGTTTCAAGAGAAGGATAAGTAATAGAGTTGTTACGTACAGACTACCAACACTTTAGCTTTTTTACAACCACATAGACACATAGGAAATTGCTTGCGAAAAGCTTTTGTATTAGCTTATCATTCCAAGATTCCCAAATGAAAAATTGATGTAAATCATTGAAAATCAAGAAGTAACAACTCTAATATGAAGTGAGTGATAAGTGATGGGTTATGAGTTGGTATTAAAATAATGGTTCGTGAAGGTACGAACCACTTAAAAAACAAATCTACGCTGTGCCTGTATATGCACAGGCGACTAAGAATTACGGCTTCACAATTGTCTGTGAGTAAATAGCCAATGGTAAAATATTACAATTATATTGGTGCAAGTGAAGATGCTTGCACCAGTATTTATTCCATTCAAGCAGTAAAATGCTAAAAATAAACTAACAGAATAACTCATCACTTAAGAACTCATCACTTCCTAATTAACTTCCAGATTTGGTAAATTTACCAAAGTCAGGTTTTCTTTTTTCTAAGAAAGCATCTCTTCCTTCTTGAGCTTCTTCGGTCATATAAGCCAATCGGGTAGCTTCCCCTGCAAAGACCTGCTGTCCAGCCAAGCCATCATCCACCAGGTTAAAGGCAAATTTAATCATCTTGATAGCAGTAGGACTTTTGGCAAGAATATCCTGTGCCCACTGATATGCAACCTCCTCAAGTTCTGCGTGAGGCACTACAGCATTGACCATACCCATATCAAAGGCTTCTTGAGCGCTGTAGTTTCTACCCAAGAAGAAAATCTCTCTAGCTCTTTTTTGCCCTACTTGTTTGGCGAGATATGCCGAGCCATAGCCTCCATCAAAACTAGCTACATCTGCATCTGTTTGCTTAAAAATAGCATGTTCTTTACTTGCAATCGTCATATCACAGACCACATGCAAGCTATGTCCACCACCTACAGCCCAGCCAGGCACTACCGCAATAACCACTTTACTCATAAACCTGATAAGCCTTTGTACTTCTAGGATATTGAGCCTTGCGATGCCATCTTCACCTTTGTAGCCCAGCTTGTCACGTACATTCTGATCACCTCCTGAGCAAAAAGCATATTTACCATCTTTGGGAGAAGGGCCTTCACCCGTAAGCAGAATTACTCCAATAGAGCCATCTTCACGTGCATCTAAGAGAGCTTCATAGAGTTCAAAAACTGTCTTAGGGCGAAAGGCATTGCGTAATTCGGGTCTATTGAAAGCAATACGAGCTACTCCATTTAGTTTTTTGTACGTAATGTCCTCATATTCTTTGACGGTAATCCAATCTAATTTTGCCATTTTTATACTTTTAAATTCGTTATTTTGATATTACAACTATTCAACTACTCCTATGTTGAGATTCAAGAGCAAAAATATGAATTTTAAGGAGTTCATTCTATGAAATTAAAAATGTTTTGTGTTAGAATGTAGTTCAATGTTACTTAGGAAAGGGTTTAAAACAAAAAAAGCTAAGAAAATTAATTCTTAGCTTTTTTTGAAATTATCTCAGGAAGTATTTCCTAGAAATATTATTGAACATTCTGTACCAATACGTCTAAGGTAGCAACACGAGCATCACCTACACCTGTGATACTTACTACTTCAAAGTATCCTTTTGCACCAGCTTCATTTATATAGCTATATACACTATTGGCAGTGATAGCTTGTGTAGCCGTTGCACCTGAGGTGTGATTTACATTATTTTCTACACCCGAAGAAGTAACTCCATCAATACTTGTAAGTGCAGAAGTTTTGAAAGTAGTCGTACTTGCTTGGATACCCATTGGGTTATTGAAAGTTAAACCCTCTCTAGCATCTGGTGAGATGATAGTAGGACTGCCTCCAGTAGTTACACCAAAAGTTATATCAATGGCTGCTTTTTGAGCATCAGTTAAAGCTGTCACTCCCTCACTTAGATACACTGTACCAGTAGCGGTGTTCAAGTAAGAACCAGTAGTAGTATTTCCTTGTGAACCTAGTGCTACTGTAACTTGTGAGCGTAAAAGTGGAAAGACACCACCACCACCACCTTGACCTTGTGCTACTACATCATATATATATGATGAACTAGTGAAAGTGTTTCCACCACCTTGTGTTGCTTTTATGATGATTTCTACTGATTCGCCTACATTTTCAGTAACAGGGATTTCATAAGTAGCAGTAAAACTAGTTGCATTAGGAGCAGGAGAATTAGCAAGCGTAAGGGCTTGTGCTGCACCACCGTTAACTTTTTTGTCAATGCCAAAAATAGTAATCCCATCAGGAGCATTCACATTAACCGTAATACTTACCATTTCTCCTTTTTCAAAATCATTGGTGATATAAGTAGCACTTTCATCTACGTTTACTGTCAAGGCATTAGGTGCTAAAATATCTGTATTTTCGCAACTTGCAAGCACAAAAACTATGGTGCTTAAAAGAATTAGTTTAAAAAATGAATTTAACATAAATTTTGGTTTTTGTTTAATTAATAGATTGTATTTATCTATAACGAGGAGCTAATTGAAATATTGTCCAATTCTTATGAAATATTCTGTCATAGAAAGATATTTACATATTTTGTAGAATAATATTTGTTTTGTATTGACTTAAACCAGATTTTATTTTGGGGCTGTATAGTATCTTAATGACTTCTTTATCTAAATCAGAGAACTCATTGGTTCTACTCCATTTTTGATAAAAAATACTATTAGGATATTTTTCGGAGTCATTCATGAGTCCAAGGGCTTGGGTGAGTTCTTCTCTAAGGAGGTGTTTTTGGGTATCTTGTGCTTTGAGTCTTTCCGTATCTAAAAAAACTGAACCACTTTCTATCTCGCCTCTTTCATTTGGATAAACATAGAACAGTCCTAAATTGTTAGCTGCTAACTTTCTAGCCCTTGGCTCGGCTTTGATATATTCGTTTGCTGTGCCAATATATAATTTCAGATTAGATCTTTCTATTTGGTTGGTTTTATAAATTTTGATAGGCTGGATTAAGGAGTTTAGTTCATTAATAATCTTATTAAGTTCCGTATTGAGGTGAGTTGGTATATTCTGGGGCACGAAAAGATAAATATCCTTCACCCATTTTTTGATGGTTTTGTCTTGGGAATTTCCATATTCACTGCCTAGAGCGATTTCTTGAAAATAGCTTTTAGCTTCTTCCGAATATTTCTGAGCAGGTGCTTGCTCTACATTTAAAATCAAAAGGATTAAAAGGATTATAAATTCTCTCATTAGATTTTTAAGATTATACAGCAAATAGACCGTGGCTTTTTGAACGTTAGTTTGATTGTATTATTCTTAAAAATTTAAAGTTTCACTAAAGATGAGTTATTTAACTCTTATTTTTTTGGTGAAAAGGGGTTGCAATGCTTGAAGGTTTATATATTACTTAAGAAAGACATAGGTTAGACTGATGAGTTATTAGTTTTTAATATCTTGATAATGAGTATTTTAATACTTCATACTGATTAAGTTATTTTTGGCATTTTACCAAGTTAAAGGCTGCGTTTTGAGTTTCATAAGGTTTAGTTTTCATAAAAAAAAGACCTTCCAAGTTTTAAAACTTGGAAGGTCTTTTTTTTTAATAAGATTTACTTCTCCCTTATCTGCTAATCTCAGCTTCTACGGGTTCTAGACCTTTGCCTGTGATTTTCAGGGTGTAATTTCCATCACTTAGGTCATCATCCATAGACCAGATATATTCTTCTTGTTTGCTATTTATTTTAGATTTCTGAATAACCTTGCCTGTTTCAGCCAACAGAGTAAGGCGGAGTTTGGTATTTCTATAATTTTCTCCAAGCCAGATTTTTAGCTGTGTAGGGTTATTGCTTGGCTGTATCATAAAGCCTTTTTCCTTCTTTTTCTTAGCAACTTGAGCTAGTTCGTGTGCCTTTTTAAAATCAGGAATACCATAGCCTAGCAAGCTATCAGGTTTTTCGGCTTGGCTACCAGAAGCTTGCAGATACTTGATCACTTCCATATTGGTAAGCTGAGGATTGGCTTGCCAAAAACCAGCCACTAGACCAGACATTACAGGACTAGAAAAAGAAGTCCCATTAGAGTAAGTAATTCTATCAAAAGGATCACCTACCACGGTGCTTGCACCTTGTGCTACGATATTGGGCTTGATTCTGCCATCAGGAGTATAGCCTGTAGAGCTAAAATAAGCGTATTTGCCAGCAGAATTGACCGCACCTATAGAGAGAATAGAATCAGCATCGGCAGGAGTACCTATATATTGCCAGCTTCCACCACCTTCATTGCCAGCACTATTGACTACTAGGATACCTTTTTGAGCCGCAAAATCAGCAGCACGAGTAATCAAAGCTGTATTCCCATCCAACGATTGGTAGGTATAGTCCATTTTCTTATCATCAAAAGTAGTATAACCAAGAGATGAATTAATCACATCCACCCCAAGACTATCTGCTTTCTCAGCGGCAATGAGCCAATTGATTTCCTCTATTTTATATTCTGTATCAGAATCTTCTGTACGAAACAGATAAAAACTAGCCTCAGGTGCAGTACCTATCATTGATCCTTTTTTGTAGGCTGCAATGGTAGAGAGTACTTTAGTACCGTGGTCGCCAGTACCATAGACATATTCATGATTATCCACAAAGTTATAAGTACCTAAGATTCTGCCACTTTCAAACAAATGCGTAAAAAAACTTAACTGATCTGCATTCAAAAAACCAGCATCAAATACTGCTATGACCATTCCCTTGCCTCTATAGCCTGCCTGATGCATGGCATCTGCTCCTATCATTTGGGCTTGATTGTAGGCTTTGCCGTAGTCGGCAACAGAGTCTATTGCTAGACTTTTGGGAGATTGTGCGTTCAATGCAGGAGCTTTGGAAGGCTTGGCTTCTCTTATCTTTGTAACTTTAGGATAGAGTAATTCTATCTCAGGTTTTACAAACTCTAAGGTCATGATGCTTGCCAATGCTTGAGAATCAGCTTCTACGGAAAGGGCATTCATCCAGCGAGAAGAATACCATACTTTAGCACCATTGCTTTTGATTTTTTGAATGTATTCAGGATTTACAGGTAAATCATTATCAGTGATTTTAATGCCTTGTCGGCTTCTGCGTAAGATAGCTCGCTCTGTCAGAAATGCTTCAGGTTTGTCTATAGAGTAAGGCGTATTTTTCTTATCTTTGAGATAAATA
>JBBRUH010000272.1:0-7875 GCA_038248005.1 Cytophagales bacterium
AGATGGAAGTGGTAACCCTGTCTTTAGACAAATTCAAAATTTTTTTAATCCTGACCCACTTCCTCGCCCTTATGTAGTAGCTGCTGGAATATGGAACGGTAACTCTACTACTACTACTGCACTCATAGACCTTTATCGGAATGATATGCAAGGATCTTTTACTGCGGGTCCAGTAACAGCACCTAGTGCATCACCTGGCACACATAGCAATACTACGATTGGGGCTTACCCTGATAGCACTAATTTTTTGGAAGGTGATATAGCCGAAATTATCATTTATAATGCTGTACTAAATAATGTGCAAAGAAATTTAATTCAAAGCTACCTTTTTGCAAAGTATAATATTGCTTCTGGGGGTCTAGCTTATTATACACCTCCTGCTCCCACACAGTATCTACAAGGTATTTCTGGCATAGGGAGAGATGCCGTTTCTCAGCAACTTACGGCAAGTTCGGCAGGACTAAATATCTCAAGTGGTATAGTCAGTGGAGATTTTTTGGCAAATCCTATTACTTACCTAATGTATGGCTACCAAAGTGCCACTAATCCAATCACAACCCAGAATTTACCCTCTACGCAAGTGCTAAACCGCTGGCAAAGAGATTGGTATATAAACTTTAATGGAAATAATGTAGGCAGACTTAACCTTAGTTTTGATTTTGGTGATGGGGGAGTTGCTGGCACACCGAATGGGACGTATGCCTTGCTTTATAGAGCAAACCAAACAGGTGCTTACAGAATCGTTTCATTAAGTAAGACCATCCAAAATACTGACCAAGTTGTCTTTGAGATAGCAGCAAATACAGCAGGCAATGGATATTATACCCTTGGTACTTTTCAGAAGTTACCAGGTGCAGGCAATGCACTTGCCTTTGACGGAACAAATGACCAAGTGGAAATTCCAAACTCAAGTCTGACTAACTTCGGCACAGGTAACTTCACCATAGAAGCTTGGGTAAAAACCAATGCAACCAACCGAACTATCTTCGAAACTGCTAATGCAGGACTGACCCGCCGTAAAGAACTTATTATAGATGGTTCAGGAACTTTAGTGGGTAAGGTTACGGGTTCTAATGGCACAGCTACGATGACAGGTTCTGTCATCAATGACAATGAATGGCATCACGTGGCTCTAGTGTATTCTTCTGGTTCTTCTAGTCTTTACGTAGATGGTGCAAATACAAGTACTAGCAATGTGGATGCAGGTAATACAGATACGGGTACACCCTTGTTTTTGGGACGAAATGCAGCAGGGGGGAGTTTTTTCTTAGGGCAGATAGATGAGCTAAGAATCTGGAATACAGCAAGAACAGAAAGCAATATAAGGTCAAAAATGTGTAGCAAGCTAGATTTTGATAATGCTGATTTGGTGGCTTATTTTCAGTTAGATGAAAGTGGAGGTAGTTCTATGGCTCTTGATATAGCTCGCTCACAGACGGCTACCCTTCAAGGCTTTGCATTTACAGCATCTTCTGGCTGGCTTACTTCTGGTGCTAGATTAGGTGATTATAGTACTTTTGTATATGGAGCTAGAACGCTTTCCTTTGCTAACCCAAGTGGCTCTGGAGAGACAGATAATCTGAATATTAGTGTGCCTGTATCAGGGAATCCAACAGCACCAATTGGTATTCATCTTTATTATGTAGAGGGTGCACCCAATGTAACTACACTACCCGCAGGACTAAATAGCTATGATGACTCTCGCTATTGGGGGATATTGATTCTCGGGCCAGCTACTTACACATACAGTGCAACCTATAACTATGCTACCAATAGCAACGTCAATTTAGATACTGGTATAGAATTTATTTATCGTGCTGATAATGCTGCTACTTCTTGGATAAGAGCCTCAGGAGGGGTTACTAATACTTTGACCACAAGCATTAAGAGGCTTGTTATTAATGGCTTGACTGGCACTGAAATCTTATTAGCTTCTCCTATTACGAGGGCTTTGCCTATTAGTTTACTTACTTTTGAAGTGAGTAAAAATAATGAAGAAAGTATTGCTCTAGATTGGCAAACCATTTCCGAAACCAATAATGCTTATTTTGAGATACAGCGTTCGGCTGATAGCCAAGACTTTGAGACATTGGCACAGGTAGAAGGGCAAGGCAATAGTCAAGCACTTACTGACTATCAGTGGATAGACTATCAGCCACTAAGCGGATTTAATTATTATAGACTTAAGCAAATAGACCAAGATGGTCAGTTTAGTTTTTCACCTATCAGAGGGATTAGATTTTTACCTCTTTGGCAAGTAAGTTTATACCCTAACCCTAGTCAAGAAAAAATCAATATTAGTTTTTCTCAAAACCTTAATCGTTCTATTCCTCTGGTCATATTGAATCAGCAAGGGCAAAAAGTAAGAGAGTTAAATATCTCTAAAGATGTTCGCTCACATCAGTTTATTGTGAAAGATTTGCCTGCGGGTATTTATTACTTACAAGGATTAGACATTGAGCATCCTTTTACTTTTAAATTTATCAAATACTAATAAGTGATGAGTTATATATGATGAGTGATAAAATTTTTCAATAAAACCCTGATAATCAAATATTTAGAATAAAATGGAACTGAAAACTAATTTTTGATTGATTACTTAGAAAGATATTACCTTATAATTAAAACACGTATTTTAACTTAAAATAAAAGTTTTTTTGGGTAAAATATAGTTTTTTAGTAGATTCGTATTTTAGTAATCCAAAAGAAAAACATAAGAAATAAAATACAGAGATGAGTTTAGAAATTGTTGGAAAATTAGTTAAAGTTCTGCCCGAAGTAGGGGGACAGAGTAAATCTGGTAATGCTTGGAGAAAGCAAGAGTTTGTGATAGAGACCCTAGATCAATATCCTAAAAAAATATGCCTAAATGTTTGGGGTGACCGAATAGATATACTCAATAGTTTTGGAGAAGGAGATGAGATTAAGGTGTCTTTTGATGTAGAATCAAGAGAATATCAAGAACGCTGGTACACAGATATAAAAGCTTGGAGAATTGAGAGAAATAGTGGGACTCCAAATACTCAAAATAACGCTACTCAAGCAGAAGACCCTTTCCCTGATGATTTTATGGCAAGTGGTCAAGATCCTGATTTGCCTTTTTAGTGAAACGAGGTTTTGAAGGCTTGAGGGATAGAAGTATTGAGGACTTGAGGGAGAGAAGTGTATTGATAAGATAAATTCTTCATTAAATCAATCCTTCAAACCTTCGTTAAATTGTACCTCAATCCTTCATTACATCAACCTACTCAATCCTAAAACCAATCATCAATACATCATCAATCTGCTTATGTCCTTCTGTCCACTTTTGGAAAGTACTTGCAAGAATCTCTCTTTGTTCTTCTAATGGCAGGGTATGAATCTCTAATAACAGTTCTTTTAACTGCTTAATCATAAACTTACGAGAATCTTCTCCTCCAAACTGGTCTTGATAGCCATCCGTAAAGATATAAAAAGTAGTAGGGCTGTCAATCTTAATTTGATGCTTTTTAAAATGACGTTTTTGGGCTATTTTTACTCCACCAATAGGTAGTTTATCACCTTTAATTTGATGTAGTTCGCCATTTTGAATATATATCAGAGGGTTTTTAGCACCAGCATATTCTACGATTCTTTTCTCTTTGTCTATCACACAAAGTGATAAATCCATTCCATCTTTGTTGTCAGTTTCACTTTGACGAAGGGCTTGAACCACTCCATTATGAAGTTCATTCAGAATGACATCAGGCTGTGTAACACCTCTCAAGTCTATAATTTCATTGAGTAAATCATTTCCAATCATAGACATAAACGCACCTGGCACTCCGTGTCCAGTACAATCTACTGCTGTGATGACTACTTTTTCGCTTTCATAGCCCACCAATATCTTTTGTTTATCATCATCTTGACCTTCATAGATAGGGCGAGGGTCTAGCTTAGCATACCAATAAAAATCACCACTGACTATATCACGAGGCTTAAACAAAACAAAAGATTCAGGTAAAATTCTTTTAATTTCCTCTATTTGTGGCAGTGTAGCCTCTTGAATACGCTTGGCATAGTTAATACTAGAAGTAATGTCTTGGTTTTTTTTCTCTATGATTTCTTTGGCACGTACTACTTCTTCAGTGCGTTCTTTCACTTTTTCTTCTAGGTTTTCATAAAGAAGGGCATTTTCTAATGAAATCGTAATCTGTGCCGAAAGAATTTCTAAAATCTCTAATCTATCAGGTGTAAATGCCTCCGAAGTAAGGTTATTCTCCAAGTATAATATACCGCTTAACTTGCCTTGATGAATCAAAGGCATACATAAAACTGACTTAGGATTTACTTTATTCACATAATTGCTACCTATCATCGCTCTTTCTTGTGAAGCATTGTTGATTACTACGCTTTGGCGAGTACGGATGACATAATACACCAAATCACTTGATAACTTAGGGGTATCTGTCAGACCATTTACCTCTTCTATGGGGATAGAAAGCAATGATTCACTTTCTGTTTGATTGAGGTAACAATCTGCTTCTAAAACCCATCTTCCGTCTCTTTCTAATATAAAAAGTCCTTTTTCTGCACCTGCATTTTCTATCACGATGCGCATCATTTTCTGAAGTAAACTACTCAAGACCACCTCTCCTGAGAGTGTCTGAGAAGCCTTGATGATGCTGTGCATGTCCAAACTAGGGCTTGCCACAGAAGTAGATTGAGTACTGTTACGGCGAGGAGTATTGCTTTGTCCTTTCTGGAGATATTTACCAAACCTTCTTTCAAGGTCATTTAGCTTATTATTTGCTCCCCAAAGTTGGTAGCGATAATACGCATCTTGTAGATAGACTTTAGCTATTTTTTCTTTGCCTTGTTCTAAGTAAAATTTACCTGCAAGTTCATTGGCGAGTGCTTCCTCTTGAATATACATATATTCTTTAGCTTCTTCTATTGCCAAGTCATAGAGTTCCATGGCTTTGAGTGTCTGCCCTGAAAGCCTCATTGTCTCTGCCAAAACCAAATTATATTTATGGATACAGTTGTCAGGAGAGTATTTTGCCCAGTTTTTTAAGATAGTTTGATTTTCATTAATCTTAGCAAGGTACTCAGACTTCTGCTCCAAACTCGCCTCAGGAAAACAAGCCAAAAGAGACAGAGAATAGTAGAAATTATGAACAGGCATAAATAACATTCCTGTTACGCCTTCTTCATATTCATCAGCTTGTTGTGCATACAAAAGGGCTTGCTGATATTCTCCAAAAAAGTAAGCAAGAATCGTCTTGGCTTGCAAAGTAATGAAAGCAAGCGTAAGTTGTTGCTCATTGATATACTCAGGAAGCATGACTTCTTCATCAAAAAAGTCTCCTTGTAACTTCACAGGGTTTTCGTGTGTACCTGTAAGGTTCTCAATCATCTGTTGCCAAGGGCTGAGATATTGTACATGAAACCCTTGCTTGAGTTGCTTGATAAGCTCTAGGTTCTGAGCGTATTTTTGCCCAAGAGACTCCAAGCTAATTCCCATCAAAAAGTGATAATGACAAGACTCTACAATATTATAAGATGCAAACTCGATTTCACCTGTCTCCAGACCTACCTGAATTGCTTCAAAATGAGGTTTTCTAGTAGCACGTGCTGGCTCTTTCCAGTGCATTACGGTAGAGACATAGAGATTATCTACTTTTGCTTTAAAGAATTTAGCATTAAATTTATCTAATAAACTCACAGCAAGCTTGCCAAACTGATAGCCCAAATCTATATCTCCTAAAGAGCCACAGAGTAATCCACCATAAAAAGCATAGCCTACACAAGCAGAGGCAGAGTTGCCATATTCTAGGGATAGATTAACCATTGTATAGGTTATCTTTCTAAAAAGCTCAGGATTGGTAGCAGAAGCTGGGGAAATGATGCTATCCATAATCTCCATGGCTGCCTTGATTTCAGCATTCTCCATATTGGGTAGCTTCGCTATGGTATTTACATCTATATCTTTGCGAGGAGCCTCCGCAAGGTGAACATTGAGTGATTCAAGCACTTGAAGACCTACTTCTATTGCCTCTTGTAAATTACCTTTAGCGATATGATATTGCATTTCTATCTCAAAGGCAGGCATTTTATCAAGTATATTTCGAGCCTCTTGGCGGATTACATGGATATACTGACTGCTCAACTCCAAGTCGCCTTTTAAGAAAGCTACTTGTAAGATATTGGCGTATATTTCTAAGGTAAAATCATATTGATTTTCCCAAGCATCTGAAGGCAACAGCTCTAAGGCAATTTGTAAATAGTCAAAAGCAGGTTTATAAGCAGCAGAGTCATTGGCTTTTTTACCTGCTTCTAAATTGAGTGAAGTCAAAAAATTTCTGTCCTCGTCAGAAGTAAGTAAATCTCGACCATAGTTAAGCTGATTGACTATGTCAAATAAATTCTCTTCTCGCTTGTGTTTTGGGATATTATCTAGCAAAAGTCGCCCTATTCGGAGGTGAATGACTTTTCTTTCTTCATCTGGGATGAGTGAATAAACAGCCTGCTGAATACGGTCATGAGCAAATTTAAAATCATCTTCAAGAGGAATTACCAAGCCTTCTACCAAAGCAGGGTCTAAGCTTCGGCGAGTAATCTCTGTATCATCTGGCATACCCATTTCATCTATAATGGCTAAGGTATTGAGATGAAATCTATTGCCTATGCAAGAGGCGAGTTTGAGTAAATCTTGAGTAGCAGGAGGGAGTTTTTGTACTTTTCCTGCCATGAGGCTTACCACATTGTCTGTGATATTGAGTGCCTGAATTTTTTGAATATCCCATTGCCAGTTTCTTAGCTCAAAATTAAAGTGTAGTAAGCCTTCTTCATAAAGAGATAAAAGCATTTGCTGTACAAAGAAAGCATTGCCTTGAGTCTTCTGATAGACCAAATCTACCAAATCTTCTATATGAAGTGTTTTGGCTTTGAGTACATCAGAAATAAGCTGATAAAGGTGTTCTTGATTAAGATTCCCAAGTTCAAGCTCATATATTTGGGCATTTTCTTCTCTGATTTCTTCTACAGATAATAAAAAGGGATGTCCTTCACCTACTTCATTCTTGCGATATGCACCAATGATAAGCAAATGATCACCTGCTCTGCTCGTCAATAATAGTTTGAGGAGATTCATAGAAGCTGCATCTGCCCATTGCCAATCATCTATAAAAATAACCAAAGGATGTTCACGTCTTGAGATAGCATTGACAAAGTTTTGAAAGACTAGATTAAACCTATTTTGAGATTCTGTAGCTCCAAGTTCAGGTGTATCAGGCTGTTTTCCGATGATGAGCTCTAAAGCTGGGATTACATCGGTGAGTATTTTACCATTATTGCCTACAGCTTTGAGTATTTTTTGTTTCCAACGCTCTAGCTCACGTGTATTCTCTGTGAGCAGATGATTTACAAAACTCTTAAAAGCCTGAATGAAAGCAAAATAAGGTACGTTTCTTTGAAATTGGTCAAATTTACCTTCAATAAAATAACCATTTCGACTCTGAATGGGCTGGTGAATCTCATGCACTAAGGCAGACTTACCCACACCCGAATAACCTGCTACGAGTAAAAGAGATGCAACTCCTTGAGAAGTACGCTCAAAAGCATCTAGTAGATAGCCTACTTCTTTTTGGCGACCATAGAGTTTATCTGGAATCTGAAATCTTCCTGAAAAATCATGGGTTGCGAGTTCAAAGATACTAATCTTACCTTCTTCTTGCCATTGTAGAAGACATTTTTCTAAATCATATCTTAATCCAAAAGCGGATTGGTAGCGGTCTTCAGCATTCTTGCGCATGAGCATCAAGATTATATCCGAAATAGCTTCTGGTAAATCTTTGTTAATTACATTAGGAGCTACGGGGCTTTGTGCCAAGTGACTATGCACCATCTCCATAG
>JBBRUH010000273.1:0-7866 GCA_038248005.1 Cytophagales bacterium
GAGAAGGCTTTGTGTTACAATTCTTCCCACAATGAGTCCAGCTTTTTCATTGATAGTAGTTTGTTCCCCTTTTCTGATGCCATTAATAAAGAAACGACTGAGTTTAGGTCTTTCTGTAAGTTGGATAGTAAGAAATACTTGATCACCCTCAAATCGGCTTGCTATGATACCTACATCTCCTAATATACCTTGTCTCCATAGTTTTTTGATGGCATCACTGATTTTGGGGTCGCCTGGTATTTTTACTTTATCACCTACTTTCAGACCTGAGAGTGATGTAAGAGCTACAGGATCTAAATATTGGACACCTGTTACGGTAATTCCTCCAATTTCATACTCTTTGGGGAGTCCATCATTTGATTGGCGACGCTGTGCATCTGCTCCAATGGCTAGGGATAGTAAAATAAATAAAATCCAGTATTTCTTCATGGTAATTGTTAAGGCTTTACTTGTTCGCTTGTTAGTCCAAATCTTCGTTCACGGTTTTGATAATCTAAGATAGCTTCATAGAGATGTTCACGCCGAAAATCTGGCCATAAAATAGGAGAAATAAATATTTCAGAATAGGCAATCTGCCAAAGCAAAAAATTACTAATACGCATTTCTCCGCTTGTGCGTATTACTAATTCGGGATCAGGAATATCTTGGGTGTATAAATATTGATTAAATTTATCTAAGGTGATATTTTCTAATTGAAGAGTCCCTTTCTGAACCTCTTCTGCCATCATTTTGGTAGCTCTAACGATTTCACTACGCCCACTATAGCTCAAAGCCAATATTAGATTAAGTCCTGTATTATCCTTAGTTATCTCAATGGCTTTATCTAACCCTTTTTGACATTCAGAAGGTAAATCATGAACATCACCAATAGTAGAGAGACGCACTTTATTTTTATGTAAGTTCTTAACTTCTTTGTTAATGGTATTTACTAATAATTGCATCAAGGTATTGACTTCATATTGAGGTCTTTTCCAATTTTCGGTAGAAAAAGCATATAAAGTCAAATGCTTAATGCCAAGTTCGCCTGCTGCTTCTATGGTGTCACGCACTGCTTTGATAGCATTTTTATGTCCAAAAACTCGCATTGCTCCCTTCTTTTTTGCCCATCTCCCATTTCCATCCATAATAATAGCGATGTGTTGGGGAAGTTTTTCTGGGTCAATTAAATCCTTCTTGACTACATCCATGAGACTTCATTCATACTTAGTGAGCAAATGTATTAAAAATTGCTTTGTTTTTAGAAGCATTCGCTAATGACTTTGCAAAAGTAATGATAAGAACCCGACAAACAAAAAAATTGTGATATAGTCCTTGTCAAATAGACGCACAAGAAGTGAAATATGGTTGCTTTGGATATGCTTTGTAAATGAAATTAATATCATTTCTAAAAAATCCTTTTACGCAAAAAGTATTTAAGTTGTTCATTATCAAAGATTTAAAACACATTATTTATTTGTCAAATAATGCATCAATTTATCTAACAATCAAGTAAGCCAAGTAAAAAGGCTTATTTTTTTAAGATAAAAAAGACTTATTTTATCAAATAAAATTAATCTGCTAGTATTAAAATTTGATAGGACAGCTTTTATTTGGGTTAGGAACAACGTAACTCAAAGAAAAAGTAGTAAAGAAATACATATCTTTTTGGTTGGGATTGCCAGTATAAAATTTAGGATTATTCCGAAAAGACGCATTAGCATCAGTCCCCAAATTATCTAGGTAATCACTAAAGGCGTATCTTCCTCCAAATTCTAAACCTATGTTCCAATTTTCAGCAAGAATAGCCTTCATCCCTAACCCCAGAGACAATAAAGGGTTAATCGTCTTGTATTTTGGTTGAGGGTTTAGCCTAGCTTCCATTTTATAGACACCAAATCCAGCAAAAAGGTAAGGAGTCCAATCTTGTGGGTCGGTTCGGATACTTTGGCGAAAATTTAAAAAATTATATTCAATCTGTCCACTAAATTCCCAAAGGTTGGTTTTAAAGCGATAATCTCTCGCAAGTGCGAAGGCATCTTGGCTATTCTCATCATCTGCTGAAATTTGCGAAAAACTACCTCCCACTTTAAAACTAATTTCAGAATTGGGATTATAGCGATAAAATAGCCCTGCATGTATGCCTGGTGTAATAATATTAAATACAGGGGCTAATTCGCCTTTATAGTTAGCAATGCCTGCCCTGATACCTACTTCGTGTGTCTGAGCTTGTAGTAGAGAGGTAGATAAAGGTAATATAAATATGAGCAGTATTAGTATGTGTATTTTAAAATAGTTCATTTTTTATTGTGGTTAATTAGCAAAATTACAACGCAAATTGCTTGCAAAAAATTATCTGTAGTTTTGTGAAGAGGTAGGCTTAGTTTGCTTAATCAGTTAATCTATTTGTATAGGTTTAAGTAATTTATTGATTAAGTACTTTATTGAGTTCTTTCATGTCTAATTGCAGAACTAGATTTTTTCTTTGAAAATGAATACTCCACATTCCTTCTGGCTTTCCGCCAAGTATAATAGGAGAAGTGTAAACTAAAATAGAATCGCCTTCTAAAAAAGCAGATTGTACTGGAAGATTCATCTCTCCATTTTGATAACGAACTAAGAAGGCTTGCTCTACTTTGCTGAGTTTATCTTTGGAAGTATCAAAGGAGTATTTCTCAATTTTGAGGACAGGACTCTTTATAAGTGTATCCAAATAGGCTATTTCTTGTGTTAGAAAGTCTTGCGATTGTTGTGTAGAATCTTCTCCTTGTAATTTAAGTGTAGCTCTATTGAGCATTTTTTGAGTGATTCGGGTGATTTCTTGTCCTTTATGGTCGCTCCATTTGAGTAGTTGATCATCTGTGATAAACTTGAGTTCACGAGCTTTCATCTCATCTGCAATAGATTCTCTATTTTTGATGCTTTGCTCTAGGTCTCCACAGGCAGATAGTAGCCCGATAAAACTAACAAGAATTAAAAAAATATAATTACGATTTTGCATCACTGATGTCATCCAGTATAAAAAGATATTTTGAAACATCGCCATACTCATCTTTAATAGGAGAGGCGATTACTTTTGTAAATATTTTTTGGTTGTGTTTTGTTTTGAGATAAACAAAATCAATCCAAGTACTTCCTGTCTTTAGGATTTCAATGCCCGTCTCTATCTTAGAGTATTCTACAAATAAAAACTCTATAGACATCTCTTGAAAGTCAGCCGCATCATGATGTAGTTTATGCTCACTAAAATCATTAAAAGACTGTATCACAAAATCTTGATTGGTTTGTAACACGATACTGGTAGATTCTAGGAGTGTTTCTTTGGCTTTAGCATCCCGTTGATCTCGCTCTATGTGTTCTTGGGCTGCTTCTAGTTCCTCCATATTCTGACGCATTTCTTCTTCTTGACTTTTCATTTGCTCAGTCATCATAGTAGATTCAGAAAGCAAATGACGGGTTCTTTCGTTGATTCTGACAGAGGCTATCGTAGAGGCAATACTTTCTGCAATTTTTTCTACAAATTCAATCTCATATTCTTTAAATTCATTAAAAGAAGCTATCTCGATAACTCCAAATACTTCTTCATTGTGAATCAATGGAACTATTAAGACACTCTTAGGATTAGATTCACCTAAGCCCGAAGTAATCATCACATATCCTTGTGGCACTTCATCCAAATAAATAGTCCCTTTTTCTTGCCAAGCTTGCCCTGTTAGTCCGTCTCCTAGATATACCTTCTGCTCCAAAAACTTTTTCTTATCCCAAGCATAACAAGCTACCATAGATAAATAAGGTTCAGAAGTTACCCCATTTCCATTCATGTTTTTTTCTATACTTTCTAATACAAATAAAGCTCCTTGATTGGCTTTTAGATATTTAACCATCTCTGAGATTACCTTATCTGCTATTTGTGGGATGTCTTCTGAGTTTTCTTTCAAAATCTCACTAAACAATACTTGGCCTTCTGTTGACCACTTTCTTTTCCTTTCTTTTTCTCCAGCTTCTGCTAAGTTATTACGCATCTCGAGCAATGCCGAACCTAAAATATCTTGGTCACTTAATGGTGTGTAGGTGGCTGTATATTCTCCTTTGCCTATTTTTTCGGCAAATTGTGAAGTCTCTTTTAAGTTGTAGATAAGCCTATCAGCAGAAGCAGCCATTTCTCCAATTTCATCATTGTTAAAAGGAAAATGACGGTCATCTGGCAGAATACCGCTTCCTAATCTCACAAAGACACTGTTAATGTATTTGATGGGTCTTACTATCTGTCGGCGTGTCCACCAAGAAACCAAGAATCCCATAAAGATGAGGATGAAAGCCATTCCAAAAGTAAAATAAAGCAAGCTTTGAAAATTGGCTAATAAATTAGATTGTCTATTGACTCTTGCCTTTTTCTTTTGAGCTGAAAGTTGATTGAGTCTTTCTAGAAGTTGTTTGGAAGGTGGAATAACTTGATTTTCAAGGATTTTTTCAGCATCAAACTGATACAAAGCAAAATCATCATTGCTTGACAGTTTTTCTACAATAGCACGTTGTGCATCTATGATTCTATCAAACTGATTGATGGCAGAGTCTATCTGCACACTGAGTTTTGCTTCTTCGCTTCCTTCTTCATCTTTCCAGGCTTTCATTAAGTCTGTAAGTTTATCTTTAAACTCTGGAAAGTCTAAGTGTATTTTCTGTAATGCTTTTCTATTTTCAGGTCTTTTCTCACCTCCCTGCTGCACCCATATAAAAGTATAAAGCTGTGATTCAACTACCATCTGACGAAAATCATCGATTTTGTCAATGGCTGGATTAATCACTTCTGCAAACTCTTCTATATTTCCTGCACCATTTACTACCGTAATAGTAGTATTAACTGCATTGATAATAAAGAAAATATAAATGACAATGAAGCCAATGGTGATTTTCTGACTAATACTGATGAACCCGAAAAGTCCCCAAAAACCCTTTCGTTCTTTCATAATCTGTTTCTTGTTAATTTTCTTAAAGCAAAATTACAAAATTAATACCACTCATAGATATATTGAAACTTTAAAGCTATAAAATAAAATTTAGTTTTTTTAAACTAACAAAAAATCACTATTATTAAAACCTAAACAACGCAATAAAATAATGAAATCTATGCTAAATTATATACAAGAAGGAAGTGGATTAGATGTGGTATTGGTGCACGGCTTTGGTGAATCAAAGGAAATGTGGCATCAGTTTATACCTACCCTGAGTGATTATTTTAGGGTTACAGCCCTTGACTTGGGTGGTTTTGGTGAGAGTAAAGACCTTTTGCCTGCCGAAGTAAGTATCAAAGCCCTAGCCGAACAAGTAGAAAAACTCATTCAGAGTTTAGGAATTAAGAAGTTTGCTTGGGTAGGACACTCACTTGGTGGATATGTAGGCTTAGAATACGCACATCAGTATCCTGAAAAACTATGGGCTTTATCTCTGTTCCACTCTACGGCACTCCCAGACAGCGAAGAAAAAAAGAAAATACGTGAAAATATCATTGACTTTATTGAGAAAAATGGTGTAGCACCTTTTGTAGAAAACTTTGTGCCTCCTCTTTTTTATGAAAATGGAAATCTAAAAGAAGAGATTGAGTTTGTAAAATCTATTGCTCATAAGGTATCTGTCTCTACCTTTGTGGAAGTAACTAAAGCTATGCGTGATAGAGCAAATCATTTGGATACGCTAGACCAGTCAAAATTTCCTGTGCAGTTTATCATTGGGAGGCAAGATAATGCTGTGGCTTTTAAAGACTATGCTACTCAGATTATACTTCCTAAAAATGTAGATATTCAGATTCTTGATGAGACAGGGCACATGGGAATGTTTGAAAGACCTGCATTTACTCAAAAAATCTTACTCCATTTCTTAAAAAACTGGTCTTAAAGTGAGAGATGAGATATAAGTTTACTAAAAAGACATCTTTTGATTTAGTGGTTAATAAACAAGATAGATGCTATAAAAAAACCCGAAGCGAAGTTGCCTCGGATTTTTAGTCTTATAAAGAAAATCTATGTCTAGCTTTTTTTAATTCTGATTAGTAACGATAAGCATCAGACTTAAATGGCCCTTGTGGAGTTACGCCAATATAATCAGCTTGGTCAGTACTTAATACATCTAACTCTACACCGATTTTAGCCAAGTGAAGAGCAGCTACTTTTTCGTCAAGATGCTTAGGCAATACATACACTTCGTTTCCGTAACCACCTGCATTTTTCCAAAGCTCTATTTGTGCTAGAGTTTGGTTAGTGAAAGAGTTAGACATTACGAAAGATGGGTGTCCTGTGCCACAGCCCAAGTTTACTAAACGTCCTTCTGCCAATACGATGATGTCATTACCATCTACATTATAAATATCTACTTGAGGCTTCACGGTGTTACGAGTGCTGCCATAGTTTTCTTTCAACCAAACCATATCGATTTCGTTATCGAAGTGACCGATGTTACAAAGAATAGCTTTGTCTTTCATTAATTTGAAATGCTCACCTGATACGATGTCTTTGTTACCAGTAGCAGTTACGATGATGTCAGCACGAGGAATAGCATTTACCATTCTCTTTACTTCAAACCCATCCATAGCAGCTTGTAATGCACAGATTGGGTCAATCTCAGTAACGATTACTCTAGCACCTGCACCTTTTAGAGAAGCAGCAGAACCTTTACCTACATCACCATATCCAGCTACTACGGCTACTTTACCAGCCATCATTACATCAGTAGCACGGCGGATAGCATCTACTAATGATTCTTTACAGCCATATTTGTTGTCAAATTTTGACTTAGTTACAGAGTCATTTACATTAATAGCAGGGAAAGGTAATGTGCCATTTTTCACACGCTCATACAAACGGTGAACTCCTGTGGTAGTTTCTTCAGAAACACCTTTGATATCAGCAGCCATTTCAGGATGCTTGTCTAGGATTACGTTGGTCAAATCACCACCATCATCAAGAATGATATTCAATCCTTTACCACCTTCAAAAGCGAATAAAGTCTGCTCAATACACCACTCATATTCTTCTTCTGTCATACCTTTCCAAGCAAAAACAGGGATACCAGCAGCGGCAATCGCAGCAGCGGCTTGATCTTGAGTAGAGAAAATATTGCAAGAAGACCAAGATACTTCTGCACCTAATGCTATAAGGGTTTCAATCAATACGGCTGTCTGAATAGTCATGTGCAAGCAGCCTGCGATGCGAGCACCTTTAAGAGGTTGTGATTCGCCATACTCTTCTCTCAAAGCCATCAAGCCAGGCATTTCAGCTTCGGCTAGTTGAATTTCTTTACGTCCCCAATCAGCTAAGGAGATGTCTTTTACTTTGTAATTTGATTTGTCTGTATCAACCATTACTAAATTATTTATTATGTGAGCAATTAAGATGCAAAAATAGCTTATTTTATGCTAAAATAAAACTCAAAACAAGTAGCTTTTCAAATAAGTAAGAGATTAATCATAAGTTATTGATTATTAAGTCGCACATTCAAGTTATAAAAATCTGATAGTAAGAACTTTACTCAAACTAAATGAGCACTTTATTTTAAATACGTTACTAAGCTAACTAGCATCTAAGATTTGTAAGCAAAAATAAGCTTATTTGTTTTTTAAAATAGCTGTTTTAGCTTTTTTAAGAATCTTTTTTTACTTTTTTTATAAATTTTCCGTACAAAACCAACAAACCTAATCAATACAAATTTATTATGATTGCAAAGACTTTATTATTTATATGCTTATTTTTTCCTTTCACTTTTCTTTCCCTCGCACAGACTCCTTGTGAAGTAATGATTCCTGCTGATGCAGAATTGATTCGTCGTAGCCCTCTTCTTGAACAAATAGCCAAAGAAAAAACATATTGGATTTGTGATGATTCAAAGGTAATTTTTAGA
>JBBRUH010000274.1:0-7788 GCA_038248005.1 Cytophagales bacterium
GTATAACTCCTAGAGAGAACACTGTATCTATATCTCTTATCAAGGAGAACTGGAATAGAGAAGAAGTAATTGCTCTAATTAAAGCTAAAACTATAAGAGACACTGGTGCTATTACTGATGAAGATTTTAAATGGATGAACAAAAATCTCTAAAGACATGACACAAAGAGAAATAGAACACTATGAGGATTTAAAACTCTCTGGTTTTAACGATGAGCAGGCGGAGTTTATTATACAACAAAGGAGAAACTATGAAGCCCTCAAAGAAGATGAGTTCTTTGATTATGATTCCTATGAGAGAGATATGTGGTATACTATGAATAGAAGTGGGCTCTTTGAAAAAGAAAAGTCTAATAAATCAGACATTACAAACTGGGATCCACAAGACACTCGAATGCATATTACAGAATACAATATTTAAGCTATGGGAGATATATCAGATTACTATATAAATCAACAGATAGAAAGACATTTAAAAATGAGCATGGCAGAGGATTTTGATGGGTATGAACCCTCAGATGATGAGGAGGATGAATCCATTTTCAAAGAGTATATAAAAGGTACTCTTATGTGGACTACTAAGACCGGAGAAAGACTATTTGTCTCTCAGATGTCTGAATCTCATATTAGAAATACTATGAGGATGCCTACTCTTAAGAACAAAGAGAATTGGCAAATTATATTTAATTACGAACTAGAAAAGAGAGGATTAAAGCTATGAATCTAAAGGAATTAAAAGAGATGGGGTTTAAAGTGTTAAATATTGAAATGGGAAATGACGTAATTTGTGATGGATGTAATGCAGATATGACTAACTCATTAAGAGTTGGTGGAGTCTTATTACAGAGATCTGCTTTTTGTCCTGATTGTTCTCCAAGGATAATTGAGAGTGCAAAAAAGTATCACGAAGAGAGCTACTTATCCTATCCTAAGGAAGATGAAACATTCTATAATTTTGTATTAAGAATACGATGAATACAAAATTAAGAAGTATACTAAGTCTTAGTATGATGTTAGGTATGTCTGGCAATATTATTCATGAAGAAAATGGTGGTACCAATAGAATGGAATCAAGACTTCCTCAGAATAATGATCAGAAATGTATTAGACCTGGATGTGGTAGACAAAGAAATGGTAACCGAGGTTACTGCTCTGCTATGTGCTGTGGTATGGATAAACAGAGAGTTAAACAGCTTAATAAAACGAGATAATGAAATATCAAGAAGTAGAGCTTACTAAAAGAGAAGCTGAGGTATTGATATCTTGAAAGATGTTTACATTACAAAGAAAGAAGAAGCTGAAGATCGCAGAAATGCTGCTGATAAAAAAGAGTACGATCAAAAGATACTCGCTCTTATCTCAGATAAGAAGGATAATAGTTTGAAAGAAATGTCTATTGATGATTTGGAGAAATTGTTGAAATAATAAAAATAGAGAATGAGGGGTGTTCCACTTCTCATTCTCATAAACTTAGAAACGATGCACAAAACTAGAAAAACAATTGATGAGCAACAAGCTCAGATGAGTGGACACAGGAAAAAAGAGAATATTTTAGTAGCAGTAGTTACTGGGATCTTTCTCTTAGTAGTATATCTGGGTTTTTCAGAGGAAGCTTCTACTTACAACCCATTAAAATGGCAAGAAAAGATGATCTTTGCTTGGGCTTTTGTTAGTATTACTGTAGTATTAGTGATACTTCATGCAATGAGACAGGATGCTAATGATGAAGAGTTATGAAAGAAGAAGATGAAAAGTTCTTTGGTACAGTGATTACACTTTGCTACATAGGAATTATTCTTACACTAATCCTAATAAAATTATTTAATTTATGAAAACAAGTGCAAAATGGTGGGAGGATTACTATGAATTAGATCGTATAGAAAGTGTCTTTGATCTTATCAAAGTTATTCAAGAAGAAGCAATTGAAGAAACTTGTAGAGAGATATCTGAGTTAATTCAAAAACAGAATGATAAAGATATTTCTTCTGCAAGTTATCCTAAGAAAGTTATAAAACTAGGACAAGTTTTAATAAAGAGACTAAAATGAAAAGTTCTAATAAAGAGTTATTAACTGTTATAAAGTATTTAAAGCTATGACGAGAAAAGAGCAAAGAATTATTTTTAGTAAGCTTGATGAGCTTCCTGAGGAAACGTTAAACCAGAGGAAGTATAAAGAGGTACAAATAAAATTGTGCTGGAAGCATTATTATGCCTCTCTTTTAGAGAAAAAAGAAGTTGTAAAATTAAAAGCTAAAATTAAAAGAGATGGAATTAAAAATAGGTGATAAAGTACACTATATACCTTTTAAAAATTGTGATTCTTCAGCTTATGAGAATGGTATTGTAAAAGACATCGAGCAACAAAATTTAGGTTTTGTTAGAGTTGTTTATCATTGTGCAGGAGATTGGGAAAACTTTAAAAGATATTCTAGCGCACGTACAGAAATTGAACATTTAAGAGAGGATTGGTCTTCTCGAGAGGAAGGAGGATCAAATGAACTTTAAAGACTATTTCTTTCCTGAATACACTCTTTGGGAGATAATTGATGTATTTGAAGATGCTAACTCACGTTATTGTCTTTCTGTACGTGCTAATAAGAAGACTGGATTAAGAGAATTTAAAACTACTACTATTCTAGACAGATCTTTTACTGCTAAAGTTAATAATCTTACAAAAGAACACATTAATGCTCTCACACTAATTATATGAAAAATAGTAATTTTACACAGGAAGACTACATTCCTTTGAAGAAGGCTTATAATAGAGCTATTAAATCTGAGAAGGATCAGTTTATCTATGAAGGATACTCTCTTCTTACTGCATATACTAAGTATTTATTAGAATACATGGAACATACTCACTCAAAAATTAGATAGTTATGAAAATGTACATACTAGTGGATCATATTCCTGTCCGTACAAATAATTTTAAAGAATGGAATGATTATTTTGATTTTACTGATAGAGTGGTAAAGAAAGAAAAAATTGCTACAGGAATTGAAGTATCTACTGTATTCTTAGGAATAGATCATAGATTTGGAAAGGGTACTCCATTAGTATTTGAGACTATGATCTTCTCCTATAATCCTAAAGATGATCTTGATGGTTATAAAACTAGATGTAGTACTTGGGAAGAGGCTGAAGAAATGCATAAAGTAGCATGTAAGCTGGTAACTGAGAGACTTAAAATTGAGAAATAATGAAAGATAAATTTATTCAATTCCTAAAAGATCATGAATGGTATGAAGAGTTTATTGTAAATGCAGGAAATTGTTCTCTTGAAAATCTTACATTAGACCAGGTTCTTGATTCTGAAAATGAAGAAGGAGATGAGTTTAGAGATTATCTAGTCATGTCCTTTATATGGAGTAAAACTTCTCAGGGGCAAGAGTATTGGAAGAATGCTTTTTTAACTTGGTTGGAAGAATTAGCTAAAACAAATTAAAAACAATTAAAATGCTAAAAACTATCTTGGTTGTCTATACAGACACTCTTCTAGAGGAAGATGATATAAAAAAAAAGAAAAAATACGCTTTTAATACTACCTCCAAAGTTAAAAAGGGAGATGGTATTACTACAGAAGCTTACGACGCCAAGCTTCAAGTAGTAAAGGTTTTTAAGAATTCCTTTATGTACTATGATGCTTCTACAGGAGAATTGTTTAATGAACTTACTTATTCTGGTCAATGGAGAATTAAGGAAATATCTGTAAAAACAAATTCCTCAGATTCTCCTGAGGATATAGTGGGAGCCTTTTGGACTAAATTAGAATAGCTATGAACAGAAATCCTATAGTAACTATCCTCTGGATATTATTTTTATTTTTAATAGGGATTACTGTACTATTGCTAGGAGGGATTATATCTTCAGCTATGTCTGAAAGAGAATTACCTCTTCCTACATTATTTGAAAATTCTTATACATTGAAAATAGTAGATGAACATGAAGTTCAATGTATTAGTACTTCTAAGGACACAGTATTTCTCTATTTAGAAAACTCTTCTAAATTATCAGAAGAAACAATAATTTTTATTAAAAAGAAATAACTAAAAAGGTTATTTATTACAATTTTTACACTAATTTTATCTTTTATTAATTTTTTTTTAAAACATTTTTATGAAGAATCTATTATTTTTACTAATTGTTTTTATTTTATTTTCAGTATTTTCTTGTAAGAAGGATAACTATTTGGCTCCTACTCCTAAAAGTGATGTAGCCTTTGTTAATGGCAGTATTGTTATACAAAATGGAGATGTTAATGTAAAAAGTGCATTACTCACTCCTGTAGATGTAAGATATTCCGTATATGAAGGAGTTAAACCTGCATTCACTTTATTAAGAGGAGACAAATTTTTAGTTGGATCTGCTCCAAATTTATGGTGGAGTGTACTAACTAATAATCCAATTGTATTTCCTTATACCACTAGCGTATACTCTAATTTTACTCCATGTATGCCAGTAAGAATGGCAGTTGAAACACTAAATGGTGTAGTTACAGCTCCCAATAGCAAGGTGGTTTATTTAGGAATAGCTGATGTAAACGCCACTGCTAGTAGTTTTCCATTAACTATTTATGGAAAAAGATTAGGAGATATTGTCACTCTGAATACTGATGCGCTTACAGCTCTACCTGGATACACAACCATGAATTTTAAAGTGAGTTATACTCTATCAACAATTGATATTGACAAAACAATAAAGAATTCAGCTCCTACAACTGAGACAAATTGGTTGGAGTATTCTTATTCAGGAGTAACTCCTATTGTCGATCAGCTAGTTAATGGAGTAAAGGATGCTAATGGTTATAGAGAAATCTATGATGGCTTAGACTCAAAAATTACAAGTCCTAAAATAACTATTAAAATTACTATTGATACAGCTGTTTTAACTTTAGAAACAGATTCTCCTATATTAGGTAAAGGATTAGCATTAAAGCTTACAACTACAAAAGTTGGATGGTATGATAGTGCTACAATGACCCTTACTAATAAAGATATTACTGTTGAAGTACGTAATATTGCAGTGGAGTAGATTAGAGTATTTAGGAAGAGGGTGGAATTGGTAAACACTGTAATCAAATGCACTTCGAAGCGGATAATAGTGTAAGCAATGTGGGAAATTCCGTGTTACAGCACATTCAAAGATTACAATCACGACGATGAATGAAGGTTCAAGTCCTTCTCTTCCTACTAGTCGTTTCTGAAATAATCCTAGGGTAACTCAGTTAGCCAGGCTGAGGCCTTAGGATGAAACGTAAATAAAAATGAAGATACTTCTCCTATCATTGATTATACTATATTCAGTCTTTGTAATGCTAGCTACAAGGATTAATGATTTGTATGGTTGGGGATGTGTATTATCCTTCCTAGGGATAATGTTAATCGCAGTGAAGTTAATTAATAAATCAAAATAACATGAATGTAAAAAACATTAAACTGAAGGGAATTACTCTATCTGTAGCTTATACTATGACAGCATGTGATCCTGAAGTGGGAATGGAAGCAGAGATTGAAATTTCTTCTATTAAACATGAAGAAGTTGAGATGTTTAACTTCTGTGAATATTTTAATATTTTACCTGAGATTTACCCATTAGTATGGGATAAACTATAATTAAATAAATTAAAAAAAAAACAAGAAAAAATGGAAAACAGGAAAGAAATTGAAAAGAAAAAGTATGAGGTAGAACTTATTATCTATGATGATGGTACTTTTAATATAAGTAGGCTTAACACTGGTTTTAATGCCTACGAGCTGTTAGGAATATTAGAAGGGATACAATTAGATACAATTGATCAGATGAAAATAAAAGAGAAGCCCACTGAGATTATCCATAAAAGAGTTATAAATAAGAGTTAACAAAAATCTACTATGAAAACTTTAATTATCGTACTGATCTCAGTACTTATATTCGTATGGAATACTCCCTTCCTAATAGCAAATGTTTTTGTATGCTTATGGGTACGTAGTGATAGACCTAATAGAATTCTTATGGCTAAGTTAATAGATTGTGCAAGATCTTTTGCAAATAGTAATACACATTCAACATTATGAGCTAGTAGCTAATGGAAACAAATAAAACTCAGACAGAGCTTACAGATCCCTGTAAGTTTTGTCCTATTAGAACGCGTCTCTGCTATCTTATTTGTAGCATTGAAGATGTACAAGATTAATTAAAAAAATTAAAATATGAAAGAGTTTAAAGGAACACAAGGAGACTGGTCTATGAGATGGGCAGGTCCTTATGAAAAAGAGCCAAAGATGATATGCGTAGGTGTGGGTGTAGCTGTAAAATTGGGAAAAGGGAAATATTCCATGATGGTGTGTAGTACTGTTCTAGATGAGATAAAGACTGATAAAGACTATCTTGAGAACAGAAAGCACATTGAAGCTGATATGAAGCTTATGGCTGCTTCTAAGGATTTATTAGAAGCTCTTATACAACTTCTTTATGATGTTACAGGAAAACAAGAGGACATTCCCCTTGGAGGTTATCTCACATCTGAAGAGTGTTTGGTACGTGCAAGAGAGGCAATTAAAAAAGCTTTATAAAAATAATAATTTAAAAGCTATGTAATGAAACAAGAATTTGAAATGTCAGAAGAACAATTACAAGCTATTTATGACATAAGTCGTAATCAAATGCCTGTAATGTTTATAGGGGTGTGGACTGGAATGGAGAGTAAACAAGAACAAGCTAATAAGCTTTGGCAAAAAATGGGAGATGATATGGGATTTGTTTGGGATTCTGTAGAAGGCTCTTCTAAGGGTAAAAAATTCTTTCTTGCTGTTCCAAAAGAAAAAGTTGTTCCAAAGACAGCAGAGGAATTGGCAATTGATAAATATGATACAATTGCAAAAATTGTTGAACAACTTGAAATGAGTGAATATGAGTGGGAAGGGGCTATTTAAAAAATAATGTTGCCTTTATCGCATTAAAAAGAATGATAAAATTAAACAAGAATTAAACATGAAAAATTTAAAACTAAAGTATGGGGATCAGAAAAAGATAGCCAAACTCGCGGGGGTAACCACGATGACCATCAGCCGCTTTTTGAAGGGAGAATCAGGGTGCGTCTCGGAAGAGACCGCTGCAAAGATCATAGATGCAGCAAGCTTATTGATAGAGGCCAGACGAGAAGTTGCTAAAAACAACGCCAGAAAAATGAAACGATTATGAAAAACGAATTTATAAATTTTTTCAATGTTGACTTTTGGATCAACATTACATTAATGACCATGCTTATTTGCACATGTATGCTTATTTATTTTAGGATGCAAAAAAGGGCAGAAGAAAAAACAAATGCGAAAAACAAATGTGAGAAAAGTCTGTTTGCCGACATTCTTCCCGAGACAAAGGAATTAGAGACTGCTAAATATAGAGTTCTTGAAGAAATGGTTGAGATAGCTGCTTGGACTGAACTTTATGACGCGGCCGAATTGGTTTTGATAAACCCTAACCACAACAGCTTTATTAGACTTTATCAAGCTAAAAAGAATACCGAGAAATACGTAATACTTTGAATTAAAACTGTAAAATTATGAACGACAATTTTAAACAACTACGGCATCCCTTCGGAAAGTGTAATTATCGCTGCGTAGTTATTATGTGGAACTGGATACTAGAAGAGGGTCTTGAAGATTATAAGGAGTATGCTCAATATGGACTTTCTCTTTTTAAAGCTACAGCAGTTAAATATGGATTTAATAATCCTATTGGAGATGATAAAGGTAACGAATCTAAATATGTTGGCTGATGAAAACATTACTCTACAGTTCAACTTGGTGCA
>JBBRUH010000275.1:0-7783 GCA_038248005.1 Cytophagales bacterium
AAATGATTCGCATTTTTAAACTCTACTTTCCCAACAATCAAACCAAAGGTAAGATTTGCTAGTATATAATGAAAATACGCAATTTTTATTTGTTTCTTACAAATACAAAAGAACGTATTTTTTTTCGTTTTTTATAGTGTTTTCTTTATTATCTGTTGATTTCCTGCATAATCCTCTACTTCTATTTGTAGCTCTCCTTTGAGTATTTTTCTTTCTTCGGTCGGCTTCCAAAAAAGTAATCCTGCCTTATGTTCGTACCGCAATAGTAAAAATTTCCCATTAAGGGAAGCACTATGCTCCTTGATTCCTGAAAAAGTATCACTGATTCTGACCTGAATCTGTTGGTAATTAGCCACTAAAATGCTCATTTGGGGTGGACTAACATCTCTTTTGAGATAAAACTTACCTAAATTCTTAGTATAAAAAACAAGTGTGCTGTCAGTCATTTCGCTTCTTTGATGACTAGTACCATTATAATAAGCTGCCCATTGAGAGGCTTTACCTGTGGGCTTAAACACATCAAAATATACTTCTATTTCTCCAAAAACAGGGATGTCAGCGTTGTTTATCTCGATGAAGTTGTCAGATTTATTCACTTCTAAATAAAGTGTGTCAAATAAAGCCCCTACGGGGAAACGGATACGAAAATCCTTGCCATGATAGGTGATGTCTTGCTCAGAGGGGATGATTAAATCAAACTGAAAGGTGTATCTTAAATCATCACTTTCTACCATATCTGGTAAACCCTCTCGTAAATCCCAGAGATACACATAGGTACTGCCTAGCTGATAAGCAAGTGGAATTTCTTTTACCACACCATTAAATGATAGAGGTAAGAAATCTCCATTTTGTTTAATATTTTGTGCTTTAAGTACTAAAATATTCTCAGAAATGTGATGTTTCATACTTGGCTTTAAGAAGCTTTGATCTGCCAAAAATCTAGCTTTAGTAGGTGCTTTCCCTAAGAGTTTTAGGGTCAAAGTACTTTGATTTCCAGCAGGGTCTAGTGCTTTTAAGGTGACAGTATGTGTTTCACCATCTCGGATATTGAAGGTGTGTCTTTGGGATTGGTAGTTGTCAAATTTATTTCCATCATTGTAATAGCATCGCTGAAAACCTTGATAACTTTGCCTGAAAATAGGGTAGTTTACATGAATATTCATACAACGGTTATACTCATGAGAAACATGGTTAAAATCATGGGTATATACTTCCTTCCCATCAAGGCTAATCTTTATTTCAGTAGTGCCTAGTACATTATACCCTCCATTGACGAGGTCATGGGTAAGTATTTCCAAGCCTATTAGCCCATATACAGGAATCACTCTATCTATGGTATAAGTACCATTGCCTACTTTGCGTACAGGATATTCTTGTCTCATAAACTGACTCTCTACCCTAGAATCTATCCCTAGCGACTCTAGGGCTATTTTTTGAATAATAGGAGGTATATTGTCTTGAGGTAATTCTTTAAAACCATATTGCATGGGGTTGAGAGCTACATCATCAGGTGTACGGATTTCATAATGTAGATGAGGGCCTCCTGATTGACCAGTGTTGCCTGTAAAACCTATGACTTCCCCTTTTTTGACAGGTAGCACATTGGGTTCTGGTAATAATTCTATATCAAATATTTTTTGTTCATATTGTTTTTGGGTTACATAAACGGTGATTTTATCATTGAAATCGTTTAAATGAGCATATACAGTTTGTTCATTGGTGCTAGGGTGCATCACATAAAGCACATTGCCATAACCCCAAGTACTAGCTTTTACCCTACGGATATATCCATCTGCTGCTGCATAGACTTTAGTGCCAGTAGGGCAGGCGATGTCTAGACCTGCATGAAAATGCCCTGCTCTGATTTCACCTACACTTCCAGTGAGATAGCATTTTTGACCTGGATTGACAGGGAAATGATAGGTCTGTGCAAAAGTATATTGGCTAGTAATGCACGCTAAAAAAAGAATAATGAGTAGTATTTTTGATAAATAATGCGTCATTTTACAGTTAATTTCAAGAAAAAAATCTGTGCAAATTACACATTTTATGTAAATTTAAACCTTGTTCTAAGATTTTTTAAAACTCCTCTTAAAAATATGATTTTATACAATGTTACGGTCAATGTAGAGCCTAGTATTCACGAAGAATTTGTCAATTGGCTCAAAAAAACGCACATTCCTGAGGTTTTGCAGACGGGATTATTTGTGAAGTATAGCTTTTTAAGGCTCATCAGTGATGACCCTGAAAGCATCGGGACAACTTATGCAGTTCAGTATTTTTTGAAAGATTTAAAAGACTTTGTAAACTATACCGAAAACTATTCGCCTGCACTTCAAAAGAAAACCAAAGACCGCTATGGGGATAAAGTAGTAGCTTTTAGAACTTTACTAGAAGTCTTGGAAGAATAGCACAAAAGACTTATCTTGTAAAAGGTAGCACTCTATTTATCGGTTCGTGAAGACACCATAGCCGTCAGGCTATAAAGTAAATTATAATTTAAAACGTATTTAATTCGGTGTCTAGCCTCCTATCCTAAATCCTTTCCCCTCAGCAGAAAGGACTTAAACACTTGATTATCAAAGTCTTGCTCCCCTTCCCATTGAGGGGAAGGGGCTGGGGTTGGGGTAAGACAAAGGATAAATAAAATTTTATTTTTAAAAATCATCTCTAAAATAGCTAGCCTGACGGCTATTGTGAAGATAAAAACCGATATTTTTTTTAAAATCTCATCTCTTGACTGTCTGATTTACTTACAAACTTATCAAACTCTTCTATACTTTTGACTGGAAAGGAAGGCAGTAACTCAAAATTGAGATGTGGTTTGCTTTTTAGATTTGAGAAATCAATCTCCCCAAAACGTTCTTTTCCATACATAGCTACTCGGTCATTGGGCAAGATGGCTAATATCTTATTAGGTAAGTTTAGGCTAAACCTCAAGAGAGAGTATTGATTAGGTAGATGTTCAATAGGGATAATTACAGTTTCCTGTTTACCAGTGATGTGATACAGCTTTGCTTTTTTGGCGTTGGTAGCTTTTTCAAAGCTAAATGAACTCTCATACTCTAAGGCATTGGGATTTTGATAGTAACGCTGACAAGCATAAAACCCAAATTGAGTAACCTTAAAGCTCCTTAAAAGTAATTGCATTTTAGGAATTCTTTGTGATTCTAAGAATTTGATTTCTTCTACCAGCTGCTCATATCTATCAAGCATCTGATTGAGAGGATTGTTGTCTAACTTGGGAGTCTCTACGGTTTGCCAAGAATCATCATAGTCTTGCATCTTTGCTTCTTTTACCACTGTGTAAAATCGCTTGCCTTCTATCCTGACATTGACTCCTCTATCATCCTTAAGAATTTTTTCTTTTTTCACAAGAAGCATTTCAAATACATCTTTAATCTCACGTTCTATCCAGAGTTTGGCAGTAAAATCATCTGATGCTGTCAGAATCTGATCTTTTGTAGGTGAGATGACGGCAGAATTGAGTTTGCCCGAGTGTTCTCTTAGTGTATGCAATACTTTACCATCACCACTCCATATCTTAGCTGTATGGTCTTGTGAAGCAGTGATAATGTAATCTTTGCCATCTTGCTGTGCATATTCTATAGCAGTAATGGCATTGCTATGGGCATTTCTTTGATCTTGATTGCCATTGTACATATTACGAATAAGTACTGTATTGTATGATTTGGCTGGGTTAAGATACCAAAGTCTTGCTTGGTTTCCATTCACAGAGATGATATGCATGTCATCTGGAGAGAAGATAATATTACCATCATTGAGATTAAAACTTTTGAGTAGTTCTCCTTTAAGGTTCCAAAGCTGAGCTTTTCCAGTAGAAGTATTGGCAGAAGTAGTTAGTAAATAACGACCATCATGAGAAAACTTAGCACTGCTAAACTGTCCTAAGATTTGGATTACTTTTTCACCTTTAGTATTCCAGAGTTGTAAGCTATCACTGCTCACACTAAGAATAAGACGACTATTAGGCGAAATCTGTGCTTTACCTGCACTTTTTAAATGAGGAAAGCTATGGAGTGCTTGCCCACGATAATTCCAGAGGCGGGCAGTATTATCATTAGAACAAGTCAAAATATAATTACCATCAGCAGAAAAAGTAGCAGAATTAACTGCTGCCTCATGTCCCTGTAGAGTAGTGATAAGATTTCCTTGTTTAGACCATATTTTGGCAGTGCGATCATTGGAAGCACTGAGGATATATTCATTATTTTTGGGAGAAAAGACAGCTGTATTGACTGCTCCACTGTGTCCTTTAAGTGTAAAGAGATACTGAGCTTCACTAGACCATACTTTGATAGTTTGATCATCTGATGCAGTCAGGATTCTGGTGCCATCTTGAGAAAACTGAGCATCATTCACTGCTCCTAGATGTCCTTTAAGACTGAGGGGTTTATATTTTTGAAGACTTAGATTGATTTCATCCCATTTTTCATTAAGTATCCATTTATTATCTTGTGTAGGACTAATGCTTTTATTTTCACCCATAAATTTCCATACTATTTCTTGCTTGGGAAGCAAGTCAGGATTTTCATTGGTATTAAAGCTCAGTGTAAAAAGAGAAGGCACTTCGGATGAAAAATCCTGATAGCCATGCGTTTTTTCTGAGATTGGGGGAGTTAAGTTTCTTTGATTTCTCTGAATCTCTTTACCAAGTGAATCTAATGAGTTTTTGCGTAAAGCAAGTCTATTCTTATTTTGCTCTGCCAAGTTGGTGCTATAGAAAGTCTTAGACTTTTGCTGATAAATCCATTCTGCCTGTGCTTCTTCTGCAAAAGCATTACTTGCTAAAGGAGTATTGATAGAGAGGGCTTTTTGAGGATTTTCATCCAAATAATAATTAGCAAAGTCATCCTCAGAAAAATCAGAAGTCATATTTACGGAAACGTATTTACCTGATTTAATATAAACTGGCTCACCTTCCTGAAAACCTCTTATCTCAAAAGTACCTGCATTTTCCGAAGCTTGGGCTTGTCCATTACGAGATAATTGAAGAGGAATTCCGCTTGCAATTAGTTCAGAGGCTTTGCGTAACTCACGGTATTTGAGTGTAACCTTGCCTTTAATCGATTTGCCTAATTTATCTACAAAGATAGAAGAGGGAATATGTAAATAAGAGCCATTGGGCATCAAAAGAGATTGACCTTGTGAAGATTCTATGTCCCAAGTTTGATAAGCTGTATTAATTCTTGGATTCTCAAAAGGAGAAATAATAGATGATTTGTTATAAGAGTAAGGCTCACTCACCAGCAAATATCCCAAGCAAGAAGCTACAGCAAACAATACAACTGCTGCTACTCTACTTGCAGAAGAGGTAAATTTCCACATTATCTTGCCAAAGGCACTTCTATTTGCAGAATTTCTATCAAGGAAAGGATGTGGAGTCAATCCTGATATATCTTCTTCTTGCATGAACTCATAAAACTCTAAGATTTCTTCCTGACACTTTGCACATTCTTGGGCATGTGTCTGGATAGATTCTGGGAGTTCATCTTCTCGCTCTAGCAAGCGAGCTTCCACATAAAGCGTAATCCCTGATTGATTAAGATGCCCTTCATTATCAAAAAAGGACTCTTTCAAAGATTTATGCTTTCGTTTACCTACTATTTTTTTAGAAATTGGTAAAACCTTATTCATAGGTCTTCCTTTTTTAAGTTAAGTTTCTAGTTTCTTTTATTTTCAGAAATACTGTTTGGGATAAGATTCTTCATCTTCTCCCGAACAGCAGTCATATATATATACATACTATAAATCTCCTCTAGTGTAGATAGATTTAATCTATTTATTCCAAGAATGGGCTTACTGAAGGTATCCACTGAGAAGATGCTGCAGGTTTTAGCACAAACACTTTCTCTTTAAGAGTTATCTTAGAAATATTCACGACTTCTTTTTTGGCTTTTTCTTCAAAGAAGATAAACAAAAAATCTGCAAAAGTTTTTTTATCATTGATTCTAAATAGACTATGTTGGTCTTTGATTTCTAATTTATCCAAAATCCCTTTTGCGTATTTATCACCATTGATATGTTGATTTAGCCATCTCTGTAATGATGAAGGGAGTCCTTTTTCTTTGCGATAATTAGTAAAATAAGGATGAATAATAGTATAAATCTCCTTATCATCTTTCTCTACATAAAGGTTTTTATCACCTAGTGATTCTATGAATCGCCGCTTTGCTGATTTGCTAATACCTGGGAAGCAGGCATCAAGATCACAATCATTTATTTGAACTCTTGCTTGTAGCTTGAGAAGGAGCAAAAGCTTAGAAGCTATTTTAGGGAAAACCTTTTGAAAGTTATCAAGAAATTTATCAAACTTCTCTTTTACTTGGTCTAGCAAATCTTGCGAGTCTATCTGATTGTGGTAAGAATTATCTACCAATCTGATAGATTTATCTTCCATATCATAATCTTCATAAGACTTCGGACATAAATCATCAAAAGCAAGTACATTCTCCTTTTTGTTTTTTTCTCGAACCAAAAGGGTATTGAGTGTATTTCGGATGGTCTTTGCTAGATAAAACCGAAAAGAGTTGCCACTTCTAAGGGCTTCTAAAAAAGCAATACTAGGCAAAGATTTGCTATATACATGAATACAAACTTCGTGATAGAAATCATCATTGTATTGATGATAATACTTAAAGTCTTTGAGGTATTGATTTACCTTTTGTTGTATGTAATCTTTGCAGCTCAGAAAAACATCTTCATATTTATTGTCTTCCAATAAATTAAGATATTCTTCATCTGTGAGCAGAAAATTTATTTTTAATCCCATATTCAAACATTATTACGGGTTTTTAACACTTTGTCTAATATACTAGAAAACTGAGATAAAGTGGAGATTATTTTTAATTTTTTTTCAAATTCTTTCTTTTTAAGATAAATTATTCGATTTTACCATCAATAAAAAAAGCTTACTTGGAGTTTTTGAGTGTTTTTATAAATAATATCAGCCATTTCGCAAGGAATTCTGAATAAAAAAGTGGATTTTCGCACAGTTTTAATTCTAATATTATTTTTTATGGAACTAATTACTTTTGCCGAAATAGAGAGAGACATTGATATACTAAGAGATCTTTCACAAGATGCTTATGATATGATGGTAGAGCAGTTTATCGCAGAACAGCCTCACCTCACAGCCTATCTACTAGAAGTAGATGAAGATGAATTTACTGAAGATATGTCTGACCTTATTCTTGGGGTAAGTGTAGAGCTTTGGTATATGATTAAGAAGAAAAAAGGTGCAGTAGGTCTAGTAAGTGAAGAAAGTATTGATGTAGCAGATACAGACAATGCCGAGCAACTGGCTTTCTTAGAAGACGAAGACTATGAAGGACAAGAAGAGTCTATTGCAAAATTATCGGAAGAACACCCACAGGGAGACCTTTTGCAATTTATTTATATCACTATTTGTCAAGAAGAAGGTGAGAATGATGAAGATGACGATTCTGACGAGATAGGCGAGATGATTTATGAGCCAGAGGAGCTGTCTATGATGTTTGTAGTTATCAAATCTTGCTTAGATACTTTAATGCTAGCCTAGTAAGAAGTGATTTAGAAGTGATAAGCAATTAGTTTATAATAACTTGACAGTAAATCCTTTAAGCATACTAAATCACACAGTTATTCTAATACTGTTACTGAGTAGAAAAAACTGTTGATACTCAATATAAAAACTCATATTTAAAGTGTATTTACACTTTTAAGTATGAGTTTTTTGATGTCATAATGACAAAATAATCATTTTTATTTCTCCTTATTGTCC
>JBBRUH010000276.1:0-7771 GCA_038248005.1 Cytophagales bacterium
AAAAAGAAACACGTAAAGAACATACTAACACTGAAGCATCTATGGGTGCAAAATCTATTTTCTCTGATGATTATACTATTCAACTATATTATCAACATTTACAACAACTTCTCAAAATACATTCAACTGCTCACTTAATATTCAATACCTGTTTAGATTTAATTCCTAATAAAAAATGGATTCCTGAGAATAGAAGTTCAGATATGATGGAAGATTTAAAAGCCATTGACAGCACATTTAAAATACCACACCTCACCCTTAAGGAAAATCATGGCTTCACAAACTTACCCGCATTGATAGGATTAATGTATGTTATCAAAGGCTCTGAACTTGGTGGAAATATAATTGCAACAAAAATTGAAGCTCATAATAAGCATTGGCACTTACCACAAGTCAGATTTTATAAACACATTGAACCCACTTTATTAAAAGAGGGATGGCTAGAGTGGTGCAATAAAATAAATGAAATCTCTGCTGACAATGATTTCATTTATAAGACTGTAGATGGAGCTAAAAATGCTTTTTATATGTGTACTCACCCAGAACAGTTTACTACCTCACGCATTTCTCTGTGAATAAATTGATGGTTTTGTTTAAGGTGAACTTTGTATTTCATCTTCTGCATCATTTTCCTCCAGTTTTTCAGAATAAAAAATAACACTACTATAAGGTTGTTGGTCTCCCCAACGGCAAGCTGAAAGGTAAGGTACAACAACAAGTTTTTATAGGAATAGTAATGAGTTTAAGAGAGTTGTTACATACAAACTACCAATACTTTAGCTTTTTTTACAACCACATAGAAAACATAGGAAATTGCTTACGGAAAGCTTTTATATTAACTTATCATTCCAAGATTCCCAAATGAAAAACCGATGTAAATTATTGAAAATCAACAAATAACAACTCTAATCTATAACCTTACCTCCCTTACTTACTAAACACCACAAAACCATTTACCAGATAGGTATTAGCATTGAGTTTAAGGTTATAAACTTGGGTTACTTCACGGTAGTTATTTTCTGTTTTTTGGATTTGATAAGGGATTAAATCGCCTGTACCTGCTTCTCGGTAATAAAGAACATCTCCCTTTTTTAAATCTTTGATTTGTACTTTTCCTCTTTGGCTCAGTACGGGATGATTAGGAGTAGCTTCCAGATAAGTGGGAGGAGTCAGTGAATTTTGCGTGGAAGCAGTATTGACTACAAGGGGACTGAGTGTAATTCTAGAAAGAGAAAATCTTTGTCCAGCATGAATGATTAATTTATTCAAGCTTTGACCTTGCCAGTTTTTACCATCTTCATTTCCCGCTAAGATAGAAGTCTCTGCTTCTACATCTGCAATCGCTTGTAACTGACCACTCTCTAATTGAATCTGTGCATTTGCAGGAAAACAGTATTCGTATTCTTCTCCCTCTTCATCGCTTGCCTCATTGCCTTCTCCACCCATACAGTTGTTTTCTTTAGTCAATATGAAAGCCAGACAAGTAGCAAAACCACTCGCTTTGGCATCAATGGCTTTGATTTCATCTATGTATAATCCCCAAACTTCTTTCCCTGCCAAGGTATTGGGGATGGGTAGCATCATCGTTTGATTCTGACCAGAAGCACTATAAACGAGCAACTTACCTATTACTTTTAATTCTTCCACTCCAAAAATCTGATAGATATAGATTTTACGGCTGATACCATCACTAAATTTAAACTGATAAGGTGGTTTTTCTTCACGGTCTAAAATAAAACCATTGTCTGTCTTGATGTAGGTATCTTTTTCTATGTTTTTGATACTGATTGTTTTGAGAGCATCAAACTCTTTGGTTTGCATTGCCTTGTTTTCATCTTGACTATAAACAGCAAAATTTAAAAAACAAAGTACGAGTAAGGATAGATATTTTTTCATAAAATTTTATTTTTTTTATTATAATTAAGTACTCTTTGTAAGGGTGCAAACGTATTTTTTTTGCACCAGTATTTTTTATTTGTAGAGATGCAAGCGTCTTCGCTTACACTAGTAGTTATTTGTTAAACCATTCATTATCAATGTATTAAAAACTAATAACTCATCTCTTACTTATCCACTCTCTCGTGGATTTGTTTGACTACACGCCGAGCCGATTCAAAAGCACCAGCCATCCAAGCAGTGAGATAAGTAGTATGTTCACCTGCAAAATAGACAGCACCATCAGGATTAATCAGTGAATCAAAAAAGCGTTTGCGAGTAGCCTGACTGTAATCTGCCCAACCTCCTTCACTAAAAGGTATTTTATTCCAAGCAAGCGAGAAAGAGTTTTCAAATTCCTTGGCATATTGAGGATGAATTTTTCCACCTTCTTCTAAGGCTTTTTGCTCCCGTTCTTTGTGTGTGAGTTTTGCAAAGCTTTCTGCTCGCTCATGAAAATTGTAATACCCTTTCAAAACTCCTTTTTGCCCTAAAAACCCATTTGATGGATAAAAAATCTGGGTAATATCCATATTGGTCTTACTGATTCCTCCAAAAATATACTCATCTTCTTCCCAAAATCTTCGCTTGAATTGCAAGCCGATTTTTCCAGTATTTATATATGAAACAAAATCAGCCGCTCGCCTGACTTCGGAAGAAAAATTACTTTTAATATTTCGTAGAACAGGCAAGGGCAAAGTACAGATACAATAATCACTCGTAATTTTTTTAGGTTTACCATCTTTGTCTTCAAACATAACCTCCACACCTTTTTCAGTATTGATGACTTCTTTCACCTTACTTTGGTATTGAATCAGCTTTTCGATGGGCTTTTGTAGTGCCTTCACTATATTATCTGTTCCTCCCACTACTTGCAGCATGTTGGGCTGTTGATGATAAGTATATTCGGCAACATTAGAAAAAGCAGGATGTAAAAGACCTGATTGGATGATTTCTTTGAGTGCAAAGGGTGCATCAGGCTCTGAAGTCTGGGTAGCTCCATGATTAAATGTATAACCTCGTCTTTCAGAACCTAGGTATTTTTTATCTTTATTCAAATCGCCTTCTGCACGAAGATATTCAATAAGTTGTTCGGCATCATCTTGGCTGATTTCGGTATCTAAATTTTCGGAATGAATAGCCTTTGCCATCAATTCACTGTTGTAACCTCTCAAATCAGCCTGAACTTCACGTATTCTCAAAGGACGATTGGCAAGTTTGCCTGTTCCTTGGGCATAGTAGTAAGCAGCCTGATTCATATTGGTAAAAATTTCCAGAGGCACTTTCAGTTCTCGGCAATAGTGCAGAGAAAGCTCATGGTGATGTGGAATCCTTGCAGCACCTGCATTGAGATAATGTCCTTCCTCAAAAGAGCAAGTTTGTGTTTCTCCCTCTATTTCGGTTTCTTTTGTTCCTCCTCTCACTGTCCAAACTCTTCCTCCAGCTCTGGAGCGAGCTTCTAAAATAGTGCATTGATGACCTAGTTTTTGTAGTTCATACGCAGCAGTTAGACCTGCTAGACCTGCTCCTAAAATCACTATTTTTTTAGATTGTTTATTGGGAGGCAATGAGAATGCTTCTGCTGGGGCATCTCTTAAAAAACCCCAAGCAGACAAAGCCACGTAACCCGCACCCGCAGTGCGAGAAGTCAAATCGATAAACTCACGTCGAGTCATATTAGCTCACTACTTTCTTAAAAGATTGGGCAAATACCTGCATATCTTCCATTTTACCCATACTTACTCTGCACCAGTGCTGTCGGTTAAACTCCCAACTGCGAACAGAAACGCCTTCTTCCTGCATTTTTTTCAGGAAAGTATCACCTTTCATGCGTAGCGGAAATAACACAAAATTAGCATGAGAAGGCACATACTCATAGTCCATTGCTTTTAAAGTATCATAGGTAAACTTTTTGGAAGCCATTGTTTTTTCCTTTGCCAAAGTCAAAAACTCAGTATCAGTATAACTTGCCAAGGCAGCGGCACCAGAGGTCATAGACATATCAAAACGAGAAAGGTATTTTTCTAGCACTTCAATCATTTCTGGCTGTGCAATGCAATATCCTACACGCAAACCTGCCAAACCATGTAATTTGGAGAAAGTACGGACTACAATTACATTTTGTCCTTTACGGACTGCATCCATCATCGTATTGTCTTGAGGAGCATCTGTGTAATCTATGTAGGCTTCATCTACCATGACTGGTACTTTAGGTGAAACTGCATCACAGAAAGAAGCCAATTGCTTAGGATTGACAATTGTTCCTGTTGGGTTATTAGGGTTACAAATATAAACCATGCTTGTTTCAGAGTTTACTCTTTTCTCCATCTCTCCCAAGTCATGTTGGTGTTCTTTGTTGAGAGGTACTTTTTCCATGTCTATTTCTCCCATTCTAGAGATATACCCAGGGTCAGCGACCAGAAACTTGCCTTTGTTTCCATAGGCTAAAAATGCTGCTAACAGAATCTGACTAGAACCAGCCGAGATTAAAACATTCTCTACTTTAACATTTTCTTTTTTGGCAATGGCTTCTGTCAATCCACGAATCTCAGCCATAGGATACATAAAACTCCTATCAAGGGATTCTATTACCGCTTTTTTGGCTTTGTCAGAAGGACCAAAAGGATTTTCATTGGCTGACAAACGCACACTAATACTAGACGGAATTACCAAATCCATATCACCAGGTGTAGGGATCAGACCTGGAATAACCGCTGCATTATTGGTAGATGATTTGCCATAGGCCAAGGCTGGAAGTGCTGACAAACCAGCCATGGCTAACAAGCTAGTTTTAAGTATATGGCGACGATTTAGGTAAAGATTACTCATGTTCTACTTGATTTTAATTGAATTTGACTGGTAAGATAAGAAGTTTTTTATAATTTTATCAAGTGAAGGATGAAAAAAGCTGAAATTATTTACTTTTTAAAAGACTTGTCTTAAAATAAGCAAATTTTATATTCGTAATTTACTAAAAGTCATTATATTTCTCTGATGAAGATATGTATTCCCTTATCTTTAATTTGTGATGGACTTGTGAGGTTTACATACTATTTCATAGCCCTATCAAAACGACAAAAAATTTTTCTTCGAGTAAAGATAATATGGATGTTTGATGTAATTTTGTGCCTTACTTTTTAAACCCACAACTCACAAAAGATGGCAATTAAAAAAACACTTTCTATCAGAATGCGTGTCATACACCGCTATTTAGGCTTTTTTTTGGCAGGCATCATGGCGGTCTATTCTCTGAGTGGCATCGTACTGATTTTCCGTGATACTGATTTCCTTAAACAAGAAAAAAAAATCATACAAGAGATTAAAGCCAATGCTTCTCCTGATGAGCTAGGCGAACTCTTGAAAATAAAGCAATTAAAGGTAGAAAAACAAGAAGGTAATACTATGTTTTTTAAAAATGGGAGCTATGATAAAGTAAGTGGCACGGCAGAATATACTGTCAAAGAACTTCCACTTATCTTAGATAAAATGACGCATTTGCACAAAGCCAAAAGCTCACAGCCGTTATTTTTCTTGAATATCTTTTTTGGGCTTTCACTCTTATTCTTTGTGATTTCTTCTTTTTGGATGTTTATGCCTAGTGCTCCCATTTTTAAGAAAGGAATGTATTTTGCCCTAGGCGGAGTGTTGCTTACACTTGCACTGCTTTTTATCTAGCTTTTATTTCACAAAAACAAAACCCTATAAATAAATTTATAGAATGGTTTTATTTGCGTTAAAAGGAAAATCTTATAATTTGATTTAGGCAGGGAAGTGTAATTCCACTATTCTTCTCGTTTCGCTGAGAACAGACTTTGCGAAGTATTTAAACTCAAACATAAATTTTCCTCAATCCTCACTAAAACTAAAAAGCCCAAATGACTTTGAACTAAGTTTACTGCCATTAACTTCATGTCAAAAAACAAAGATGAAAATCTATACAGACCCTCTCAATGAAAAGAAACAACAACATACAAGATAAATTGCACTTTTCTAATGTTTATAGTTTAATAATCCCGTCAATCTATTTCAGGACAAAGCAACCAATCACTCAATAACCAATAACCTAATAATCTAATGACTTAACCACCAATTAAAGACTTTTTATTGTAATTTTGTTTCTGAAACATGAAACATCTTCCTATCATTATGCAAAATACAGATGCCTTTCTCAAAAGAAAAGATACCATTGTAGCACTTTCTACTCCTCCTGGAATAGGTGCTTTGGGGCTGATTCGCCTTTCTGGTGATAAAGCCATTGAGGTTGCTCAAAGTATTTTTAGCAAAAAAATCACTGAAGCCAAAGCAAATACCGCTCATTTCGGGATGATTTTGGGTAAAGAAAAAGAAGTGATAGATGAGGTAGTTTTGACTATTTTTCACGGGCCTCACTCTTTTACCAAAGAAGATACTGTAGAGATTTCTTGCCACGGTTCTAGTTATATTTTGCAACAAGTTTTGCAGCTATTGCTAGAAAATGGGGCTAGGCTTGCCCAAGCAGGGGAATTTACGCAAAGGGCTTACCTCAATGGACAGATGGATTTGGCACAGGCAGAGGCAATTGCAGATTTGATTGCTTCAGAGTCTAAGGCTGCTCACCAAATGGCAATGCAGCAAATGCGTGGGGGTTTTTCTAATAAAATCACAGTACTGCGTGAAAACTTTATCGGTCTGGCGGCTTTGCTAGAATTAGAACTTGATTTTGCAGAAGAAGATGTAGAATTTGCCAACAGAGATGACCTCAAAGCCCAAGTAGCAGCACTTAGCACAGCTTTGCTACAGATGATTAATTCTTTTGCCCTCGGCAATGCCCTCAAAAATGGCGTGCCTGTAGCCATCATAGGCAAACCCAATGCAGGAAAATCTACCTTACTCAATGCCCTTTTAGAAGAAGAAAAAGCCATTGTTTCTAATATCCCAGGCACAACCAGAGATGCCATAGAAGATGAAAAAATTATCCAAGGGATTCGGTTTAGGTTCATAGATACAGCAGGGCTAAGAGAAACCGAAGATTTGATAGAAAAAATAGGCGTAGCCCGCACCCTCTCCAAGATGCAGACTTCACAAATTATCTTGTACCTCTTTGATGCTGAAACGGAAAATCAAGAAGATGTTCATCAACAAGCCATAGAATTTAAGGCAGAATACCCCGAAGCGAGGCTCATCGTAGTAGCCAATAAATCAGATCTTTTTGCCAAACTTGACCTTTCCTTTCCCGAAGATATCCAAAGCTGTGCTATCTCTGCCCTAGACAAAACAGGGCTAGAAGAACTTACCCAAATGCTCTATGAAAGTGTGGCACAACAACAAATTTCTGATGTAATTGTGAGCAACCTCCGCCACTACGAAAGTCTGCACGCTGCCCTCAAAGCCCTACACACTGTTGAAGAAAGCCTCGAACTCGGCATCTCTACTGAGCTGATAGCCAGCGATATACGTGAAGCTAACTATCACCTCGGTACAATTACAGGGGAAATTACCCACGAAGATTTATTGGATCATATTTTTAGTAAGTTTTGTATAGGAAAGTAGTTTTGTTAAAAATAATACATCTTTTTTGCTTGTTAATTCAAAGAAATACAGGATATTTGAGATGACAAAGGGGAAAGCTGTGGTAGATTGGCTAAATGGGGGGAATAAAATGCTTTTCCAAGATGAAATAAGAACTTTAACACTGGAAAAGATGAACGAAAACATCAATAATGCGATCATACACCTAGAAGATGCCAACATCGCAGGCTATTTTGAGGAGATGGACAAGGTAGAGATGCCCAAACAGCTCAAACCTACCTATGCTCAATTCAAAGGTGTATTTATGGATGGGCAAGCTCCTTGGGAT
>JBBRUH010000277.1:0-7749 GCA_038248005.1 Cytophagales bacterium
AGCTATGGGCTTTATTTTTTTCGTTGAAGCTATGGGCTTTATTTTTTTCGTTGAAGCTATGGGCTTTATTTTTTTTGCTGAAGCTATGGGCTTTTTTTTGCTCCTCGCCTTTTTTAGTCTTACCCCTCGAATTTCCCGTCGTGCTTAGCCTTAACAAAGTGAAAGTAAGCATAATTTTTATACAAATCTTTGATTTGTGCTGTATCCTCAATTTATACTTTCAATCTAGCATTATAAAACTCCAACACCCTCCGTTTTTTGCAAAAACAAGCAAAGAGATACCTGAAGGGCAAGACTTGCTTTTCATTTATCGTATGAAGTCATCTTTCAGAAGACTTCACACAGTGGAGGTATAAACTTACAATTTTCCATTTTAATATCCTATATATGTCAAGCAATAAACCTAGCCCACAAAAGAATATTGAGTTTTTTTTAACAAAACAGCCTTGCTTAGGTTATTTAGATTAAGTTTAAATTACTTAACTTTGAATAAATTTTTTTATCTAAAAATATAACAAGCAATATACTATGTTGAAAATACAAAACCTGAAAGCCTCTATTGAGGGTAAAGAAATCTTAAAAGGGATTAATTTAGAAATCAAAGCAGGAGAAGTACACGCAATTATGGGTCCTAATGGCTCAGGCAAAAGTACACTTGCTTCTGTATTAGCAGGTCGTGAAGAATATGAAGTAGAAGAGGGAAGTGTCGTACAATATCAGAGCAAAGACCTTTTAGAGCTTGCCCCAGAAGATCGTGCAGCAGAAGGCATTTTTTTAGCTTTTCAATATCCAGTAGAAATTCCAGGTGTTACTACCATTAATTTTCTTAAAACAGCCATTAATTCTATCCGTGAATACCGTGGCGAAGAGCCTATGGATGCAGTAAGCTTCCTAAAAATGATGAAAGAAAAAATGGCATTGGTAGAGATGGATGATAAACTCCTAAAACGTGCCTTAAATGAAGGATTCTCTGGTGGAGAGAAAAAAAGGAATGAGATTTTTCAGATGGCAATGCTCAACCCACGCTTAGCAATCCTAGATGAAACAGACTCTGGCTTAGATATAGATGCACTCCGCATCGTGGCAGATGGTGTGAATAAACTACGCACTAAAGACAATGCTACCTTAGTGATTACGCACTATCAGCGTTTGCTTGATCATATAGTTCCTGATTTTGTACACGTACTTTACGATGGTAAAATAGTGAAGTCTGGTGGCAAAGAGCTTGCCTTAGAATTAGAAGAAAAAGGCTATGACTGGATCAAGGAAGAAGTGCTTGCATCCTAATTTAAAGACAAACTTGAGATTTATGAGTGATTTACAACAACTGGTTCAAGCCTCTTGGCTTGCACCATCATAAATAAAATCGTAGTAACGTCTAATATTGTTTTTTCAGAAAACCATCCAACTTACTAGAAATTAAAACCCTAAAATGCAAACCGAAATATTAAATAAAGATTCTCTCAAGGCTCATTTTCAGAAATGGGAAAAAAGCCTTAATGGAGAAAGTAAGAGTGAACTGCATCAGACTCGACAACAGGCTTTGGCTACGTTTGAAGCCTTGGATTTTCCTCATGTCAAACATGAAGAATGGAAATATACCAATGTGAGTAAAATCTTGAAAAATCCTTATGCTTTTGCAGAGAATACCGAGATTACTGCTGATATTTTAGATAAAATAACTCTTCCAGAAGACGATGCTAATAGATTGGTCTTTGTCAATGGATATTTTCAGAAAAATCTTTCATATATCGTTAGCCCAGAAAAAGAACTAACTTTTTTGACACTGGCAGAAGCTAAAGAGAAATTACCAGAAGTATTCTCAAAGTACTTTGGTAAAATAGCCAAAACTGAGAATGAAGCTTTTACAGCCTTAAATACAGCCTTTGCTTCGGAAGGTATATTTATACATGTGCCTGATAATCAAGTGCTTGCTAAGCCTGTGTTTATGTATTTCTTGACAGATGCACGTAACCAAGATACCTTCGTACAGCCTCGTAATTTATTTGTGATTGGTAAGAGTAGCCAAGCTACTTTTATAGACAAAATAGATACGATAGGAGAGAAGCTTAGCTTTAACAATGCTGTTACTGAGATTTATCTAGGTGAAAATGCTCAACTGAATCACTACAAACTCCAAAATGAACAGGCTCAAGCCAATTACATCGGCACTACGCAAGTTCATCAGCCTAATAATAGTCATTATTATAATGTAACCATCTCATTGGCAGGGGGTATCATCAGAAATAACTTGAATATAGAGCTAGACGGGCAGAACATAGAAAGTGATATGTTTGGCTTATATATGCTTAAGGGAAATACTCATGTGGACAATCACAGTGTTGCTGATCACATGAAACCCAATTCGGTGAGTAATGAACTCTATAAAGGCATTTTAGATGAAAAATCTACGGGTGTATTTAATGGTAAAATCTTCGTAAGACAAGATGCCCAAAAAACCAATGCCTATCAGCAAAACCGCAATGTGTTATTGACTGACACAGCTTCTATGAATACTAAACCTCAGCTTGAGATTTGGGCAGATGATGTCAAATGTTCTCATGGAGCTACTACGGGTATTTTAGATGAAAATGCTTTGTTTTATATGCAAGCAAGAGGGATACCGATTTCTAAAGCCCGTGCATTACTCGTTCAAGCATTTGGCAATGAAATTATAGATAAAGTTAAACTAGATGCTTTAAGAGCATATCTTGCTGACTTGGTGTTTGAAAGATTACAGGCTTAAAAGATAGAAGGATATATGTTGTCATGCTGAATGCAGTGAAGCTAATCCTCGGTTCGTGTCTTCACGAACCGAAAATCAGCAATGGTTTTTGAATACATGAACCACGGAAAAAGAGATAAATACGATAACTTTTTTTAGTGGGGATGCTTAATGTTTAATAATTCAGTTCAAAAAGTACCTGATAGATGTGGCACTTTTTCAAAAATTGCCACATCTTATTCAGATTTTCAATCTAGAGTCTGTTATATTTTATAGCTTAAATAGCCTAAAATTATCAGACTTATTACAACTCATTCCTTTCTAAATCAATCTCTTACCTATCTTTAATCCTACTAGGTGTATCTTCTCCTGATACGATGGTAGAAACTCCTAAGGCAATATTTTCTATCACAGAAGTCATATTAGGAATATCAAGCGTTTTTACTTCATCATGGACGGAGTGATAATAACGGTCTTTGTCTATCTGAACCGAAGAAATGGTATGAGCAGGAATGCCCATAAGAGCAAAGCGAGCGTTATCGGAGCGGTAAAATAAATTTTGAGAAGGGTAGGGATCAGGTTCAAATTGAAATCCACTTTCAATAGCATTTTTAGCAAGTATTTCACCTAAGTCTGATTTTTCGAAGCCTGTAATAAAGGCTGCATTTCGCCCAAACTTAGAGATTTTACCAATCATTTCTATATTAATGCCTGCAATGTATTGTCTAGATTGGATTTCTTCGGCAAAATATTTAGAGCCGTAGCCTCCGATTTCTTCTGCCGTAAAAGCTACAAAAATAAGCGTGCGTTCATTATCTCCTTTTTGCTTGAAGTAATTGGCTAGTGTGATTAAAGCCGTTACGCCCGAAGCATCATCATCTGCACCATTGGCTATGGAGTCGCCATTGATGGGTTTTAAGATTCCGATATGGTCATAATGTGCCGAAAAAATAACAAACTCATTTTTAAGACTTTTACCAGGTAAAATGCCTACTACATTTTGGTAGTCTTTTTCGTTGTACTCAAATTTTTGGATATAACTTTCTAATTTTTCATAATATTCTAGCTCTATTTTTTGAAACTCTTCTGCAATAAAATTAGCAGCTTTGAATGCAAACAAGCTTCCAGCTTTGCGACCTTGCATTTCATCAGATGCCAAGGTTTCTATGATTCTTCGTACTTCTGAGGAGTCTATTTTTTGGGCATTTCCTTGGCCATTACAAGAAAATAAACACAGGTTGATTAAGAACAGAGATAGATAATAAGATTTCATGTATTTTGGTTTTAGTAATGAGTGATGAATGATGAGTTATTCTATTGAAATACTGATAATCAGTTTTTATACGAATATCAAAATGCAAACTAATTTTGACCATCTACTTAATATTCGTGTGATAATCTTACTTTAACGAAAAATCACTCAAAACCTGACATATTTTCTTTACCAAAACCTCATTTATTCTGACATAAGATTCGTGTGTCCAGCCTGCTATGTGAGGGGTAAGGATTACATTCTCTTGAGCAGCAAGAAATGTCAAAGTTTCTTTTTGAGTAGGAGTAAGGGTTTCTAACTTTTCATTTTCAATTACATCTAGTCCAGCCCCTATGACTAGTCCTTTTTCCAGTGCAATACATAAGTCTTGTAGGTTGATAAGCTCACCACGGGCAGTATTGAGAAGGATGATTGGTTTTTTAAATTTTTGGAGATACTCTAGATTGACCATGTGCTGTGTTTCATCAGTCAATGGGATATGAAAAGTAACCAAATCACTTTTCTCAAATATTTCTTCCATATCTGCTTCTTTGGTAAGTTCATTAAGATGAGCAAATCCAGACTTATATTTGTCATAGACCAGTACTTTACAACTAAAGCTTTGTAGTCTTTTTACCAACTCTTGCCCTACATTGCCATAACCTATCACAGCGATGGTTTTATTTTTGAGTTCAGAGCCTCGATTTGCTTCTCTCTGCCATATAAAGTTTTTTACTTCTTGATTAGATTTAGGGATGCGGTGTAAAATACTGAGTATGAGACCTATGGTATGCTCCGCTACAGCATCGCGGTTGCCTTCGGGAGCATTAAAGACTTGGATATGCTTGCTTTCGGCATATTCCACATCAATAATATCTAGTCCTGAGCCAGCCCTAGCTATAAATTTGAGTTGAGTAGCTCTGTCTATCATTTCTTTGTCTAATTGAAGTTTACTGCGCACAATCAAGCCCTCATATTGAGGCAATATTTCTAAGACTTCTGCACGAGTGGCTTTGGGGCGATAATCGGGTATTATTCCTGCTTCCTCGAGTAGAGTGTTGATAGAAGAGTGCATTTTATCAATAATTAATACAGAGATTGACATTGTGTGTATATTTTTTTATTTTGTTATTTAATAGAGATTATTACGATGTTTTTATATTAATATATACCGTTTAAGCGAAGACGCTTGAACGAGGTAAATACTAGTGCAAGCGTCTTCGCTTGCACCTCTACAAATAAAATCGTAATAATATTTAATAAAGTATTATCTAAGAGATTAAATGATTTCTCATTTTATCAAAAATGATGATAAGGTTTTGAATAATAAAACAGACTCTACCTTTATTTTTAGATGATTCTCTATTTGTTATTCAACACTACTAATTTTTTTAAGTTTAGAATGAGAGATGAATTTTTGTAGAATGATGCTTTGAAAAAGGCTTTATTATTGAAAATGATTAAATATTTTTTAGTTGAATTAACAGCAAGTAAGAAATTAGTTATAAGTTATTGGGTATTAGACTATAAGATTCTCACTCCTCGCTTCCCTCTTCTCAAACCTCTAACTCTACGAACACAGGACAATGATCAGAATGCTTTGCTTCGGTCAAGATTAAAGCCCGTTGGACATGGTCTTTGAGATGTTCACTAATCATGTGATAATCAATCCGCCAGCCTAGGTTTTTATCTCTTGCCCCTGAGCGATAGCTCCACCAAGTATAGTTGTGAGGCTCTTCATTGAGATGCCTGAAAGTATCTACAAAGCCCAAGTCTATAAATTCAGAAAGCCACTCTCTTTCTTCGGGCAAAAACCCTGAGCTATTGATATTGGCTCTGGGATTATGGATGTCTATGGGTTTATGACAGATATTATAATCACCACTAATGAGCAGATTAGGCTTGCTTTGTTTGAGCCAAGCAATGTATTCATAAAATTGGGCATTCCAATCCATTTTAAATTGCTGTCTTTCCTCGCTGCTCGAGCCAGAGGGCATATAGACATTGATTATTGAGAAGTTTTCAAAATCAATCCGAATAACTCGTCCTTCGGGGTCATCTAGTCCTGTTTCTTTTTCATAGCCGTAAACTACATTTTGAGGGGTGATTTTAGAGAAAATAGCTACACCACTGTAGCCTTTCTTTTGGGCAGAATGCCAGTAAGTGTGGTAGCCCATTTCTTCAAATAGCTCTACAGGTACTTGTTCTTTAAGTGCTTTGATTTCTTGCAGACAGATGACATCTGCTTGGGTAGCATAGAGCCATTGGTCAAAACCTTTTTTTAGTCCTGCCCTGATTCCATTGATATTATAAGTAAGGATTTTCATGAAGTTTTGTTGTAGGTTGTAGGTTTACTTTAGACTGAAGATATAGCCTCCCAACCATAGAAATATGATTAATAATTACAGAAAAGTCTCTCTTAGATTACAAGTAGATTTGACACCTATCGAGTCATAATTCACTTCGAGCCATTCGTGGGCATAGCGTCTGCCGAGGTCTCGCATATCTGTCAGAAACTCCCAAGTTGCGTTGAGTTTACTAGATACGTTTAAATCCCAAATGTCTGTTTCGGGATTGATGTTGTGCATATTCAAGTGTCTGAATTTACCTCCTGGATTAAAGCCTTCTTTGAGTAACCTTTCTACAAACTCAACTTTACGCATCTCTAGCATCAGACTTGAGTTAAAACTTAGTTCATTGACCCTATCTTCGATGCCTTCTGAGGTGCGAGGTGTATCAGGAATGTTGATAGGATTGATATGGACTATCATAATATCGCTACATTCTGTGCCATCTATCAGAGGGAAAATAGGAGGATTTCCCATATAACCACCATCCCAGTAGTCTTCCCCATCAATGGTAACTGCATGAAAAAGCTTTGGAAGATTAGCAGAAGCAAGTACAGCATCTACGCTAATGTCTTTGAGGCTAAATACCTTGACCCGTCCTCGCCTTACATTGGTAGCACAGACGAATAACTTGGTAGCCTCACAAGCCCTCAATCTATCAAAATCTACAATATCAAGTAAGATATTTTTTAGAGGATTATTACCTAAAGGATTCAGCTGATAAGGAGAGAAATAGAGAGAGATTAATTCAGTTAGTTTATACCCAAAAGAATAATCCATATTTCCTTTTTTACCAAAATTTTGATCATACCAGCTAGGCTGCAAAGGTGAGAAAATTGCCTGATTAGAAGCTTTTCTCCAGAATAACTCTAGAAATTCACGGGCTTTTTCTCGTCCTTCTAGGTGAAGCCCATAGGCAAGCATAGTTGCATTCATTGCCCCCGCACTTGTGCCTACAAAGCCATCCAACACTAGATTTTTCTCTTCCAAAAATCTATCTAACACACCCCAAGTAAATGCACCGTGTGAACCTCCACCTTGTAGAGCAACTGCCAAATGTTTTTCTTGCTTTGCCATTTTTTATAATTTTTATTAGATTAAGTGTAAATTTTTTGTTTTATAAACCTTGTGTGATTTACAAAAAACAAATAAAGCACAAAAAATGAGATTTAGCAATGAATATCGAAATCAAGTCGTTTTTTTGATTATTGAGTTATTAGGTTATTAGTCATTGGTTCATTAAGTTATTGGTTTTATAATCTCTATCTTCTCACTTCTATCTTCTTATTTCTCACTTCTTATTTCTCATTTCCCAAAACCTAATATCCTTCTTCTGCTAGTTTTTTTCCAAGTTCTTCTCTTATTTTTCTTCCCCATTCTTGCCCTGCCAACATAGCATCTTGGGTGACAAGAGAAGTTTTTTC